>JBBKWE010000254.1:0-10799 GCA_037968795.1 Ferruginibacter sp. | reverse complement strand
TTTTCCCAAAGATTTTGCGTATTGCCGGTGCGCTTCATTATATCTATTGCTTGCAGCGTATAAGGAAGAGCAGCTTTGTAATTCTTTTGCAGGCGGTACACATGGCCTATATTTGCTAGGGATGGCACGTAGTAACTTTCCATTTTTTGCTCCATCGCCAGTTGGTAATTCTTTTTGTAAGCCTCCAGGGCATCATCATAGCGCTCCAGATATTTATAAATGTTTCCACGGGTATTGTACGCCGGCATGATTTCATAATCTTTCTTACCCGCTTTTTGTAAGACCGAAATTGCCTCATTTATACTTTCTAAGGCGGCATCGTATTTCTCCAGGATTAATAAATTATCTGCTTTGTAGCGATAGCTTATTGCGAGTTCTTCCGGGCTGTTAAGTTCTTTTTGTATATCAATGGCTTTCTGGCAATAGTCAACCCCTTTTGCATATTTTTCCTGGTAGTACATGAGATCACATATCCTTGTATAGCAATCGGTTATTCCACTTTTCAGTTTTAAGTTTTCGTATATTTTTAATGCTTTGAAATCATAGGAAAGGGCATTACTGTAGTTTCCGTCCTTCTTATACAAATCTTCATATTGCAAAAAGACCTTCGCCAGCAAAGTGTCTTGCTGTTCTCCTGTATAAATGTTTTCTGCTTTTTGCAAAAACCAAACAGAAGAATCTATACTGCCTGCCCCGGTATGCCATATTGCAAGGTTTTGAAAGGAGCGAGCCGTAAGTAATTTGTTATTTTGCTGCAGGGCTTTATCTGATGACTCGTGCAGTTTATTGTAGACAAGTGCGGAATCTATTACAGGTTGTGCATGCAACAGTGTCTCCACTTTTAGAATAAGGGATTCTAAATTCTTCTCATCTTTGTTTGTGGTCTGAGCGCATATGATTCCTGCATTCCACAATAAAATTATAACAATACATACCGCTTGTCTGCTAGCGCTATATAATGTTTGTGTATACATAATGAATTATTGGGTTGGTAACAATATACAAAACTTGCTACCCTTATTTATTTCTGTTTTCACAGTAGGTTCGCCGCCAATGAATCGTAATATCTATTTCTAAACCCTCACACTGCTTCTTTTACGCCTGAAATTTTTTCGGGTGTCATCAAGCGTGAATAGAATTTCATCGATCGTTGTACCAAAACCAGTTAGAGTTTTATCAATGAATTCATTTATTATTTCATCGGACTCGATGACATTAAACCCCACTTCTATGAATGTCTTGTATGTATCGTTGAGAAGTTATTCTATTGAAGCGTTCATGTAATTTTTTCTTTTTACTATTCAATGTCGCTTAACATCTAAATAAATATGTTTGATCACGGCAACTCTATTTCGTTTCCTTCTACAGCCATTTCATATTTTGGAAGTGCTTTATAATTGTGCTCTATGCTTTGGAAAATATGATTCAGTTGCTCGTCAGAATGTGTGGGGTCGTGGTGGGCCAGGAGAATCTTTTTTACCTTACACAAAGATGCATATTCTAATGCATCTTCAATGCTGGAGTGTCCCCATCCTTTTTTGGTTTTATATTCTTCGGAAGTATATTGTCCATCGTGGTATAATACATCAGCATTTAATGCAAGATCAAAACCTGATATCCACTTAGGGTTTTGTATAATGCCTTGCTGCCCTAGTGCCGGTTCGTGATCGGGCATGTAGGTAAACACAGAGCGGTTGCCAGTAATTCTATAACCTAGAGTGGGGCCGGGGTGCAGGATGTAATTTGATGTAACAATAAAATGGTTTATTGTAAACTCGCTGTTTCCTATTTCATGAAAAACGAGATCGCAGGGAAGATCCCTTAGTACCACAGGGAATAGCGGCGGGGATAAATACCTGCTAAGTCGGGAACGAAGACTCTGTGTTGATGACTTTGGTCCCCAGATGTGAATCTCCTGGTCTGGTGTGAAGAGTGGACTGAAAAATCCCAGGCCAACAATATGATCCATGTGCAGGTGGGTCAATAAAATATCTATTCTTTTCGCAGAAAAATTTAGGGAGCTTAAAGTCTGAATGCCTGAACCCGCATCAAGGATCAACAGTGCAGCATCTTCAGATACCATTGTGCAGGAAGTTCTTGTACCAAAATCTTTTGTTTCGGCATCGGAGGTTTGAAAAGAACCCCTTACACCGCATAAATTAATTTTCATTATCGTTGATTTTCCAAAATATAGCAACTGCTCCTAAAAATTCATTTTCATTACTGATGAGTGGATAAGAAGTAAGCGCAATTTTTTCTTTATTCCCTTGCAAACTTTTTATCCAAAATGTGCGGTGGTAAGGCAATTTGTTCTTCAAAGTTTTTACCAATGGCAAATCTTCCGGGGGAATTGGATTATCTAATTCATCTACAGGTTTAAATATAACCGACCATACTGCTATGGGCATCTCGCCTGTTTCTTCAAATTTTTCTCCCAAAGTTTCCTCTGCAGGGCTGTTATAAAAAATAAGATTGCCAATAGTATCTGTGATAAAAACCGGCAGCGAAAGGCTATCAGCTAACTGGCGACTTAGGATGATTTCAATTCCGTATGCTGGCATATTTTTAATTTGAAATTCAATATAAAGATCTGCTACAATAATGCTATAAGATACTGCATTATACCGATACGGTATCTGTGTTAGGGCAATTCTTTGCTTCGCAAAATCGGCCTAAGAGCTACTCTATCGGTATTATACCAAAAATATTTTGGCCTAGATAAAGAATGGAATTGGTATTATTTATTATTTCGTCTGCCGTTTTCCTTTTTGTTTAACAAGGTAGGGTTATAATAAAAGAACTTCCTTCCCCTTCCGTGCTCTCTACTTTTATTTCTCCACCATGTGCTTTCACTATATCATAACTTAAACTCAATCCCAACCCTGTCCCTTGTCCCGTAGGTTTGGTAGTAAAGAATGGTTGAAATATTTTGTCTAGTACTTTTTGTAGTATTCCGTTGCCGTTATCTGTAACGGAAATAAAAACTTCATCAGCAACTTTCTTTGTCTTTACTAAAACAGTTGGCTCATAGCTGTCGCCATCCTGAGTCTGACAGGCTTTCTTCTTTTCATCTATGGCATAAAAAGCATTTGTAATCAAATTCAAAAGTACTCTTCCGATATCCTGTGAAATAATGTTGATGGCACCAATGTCTTTGGCATAATCAGTTTGCAATGTTGCATTAAATGATTTATCCTTTGCTCTTAAACCATGATAAGCCAGCCGCAAGTATTCATCAGCCAAGGCATTAATATCAGTGGGTTCTTTTGTGCCGCTGCTACTGCGGCTATGCTGGAGCATTCCTTTTACAATACCATCTGCCCTCCGGCCATGGTGGTTTATCTTTTCCAGGTTTCGTTTTACGTCAAGTAGAATCTCTTTTATTTCATCATAATTTCCCTTGGCTGCTCCTTCCAGTACCTCATCAACCAGTTCCGTACTTACTTCAGAAAAGTTGTTTACAAAATTTAGTGGGTTTTGAATCTCATGGGCAATACCAGCAGTGAGCTCACCAAGAGAGGCCATTTTTTCTGATTGTATGAGTTGAGATTGGGTGGCTTTAAGTTCTGCCAATGCATCGTCCGTTTTTTTCTTTGCTGTGATGAGATTTTTAAGATCCTTGTCCGCTTGCTTTGCAAGTCTTTCTGCCTGGGCAAGATCTCTGTGCCTTTTATAAGCAAATGTAAAAACGTTTCTAAACCGTTTAAGTAATAGTTTATGCTCGTCAGTTAGTACTCCAAAATTTGATATGCCCACTGCTCCATTTCCAAATGAATAAAGATTATAAGTAAGTATGTCTGTATTATTCAGCCTTGGGTCTGCTCTTTCTCCTAAGTTTATTCTTTCTTCTATAAGTGTTTTTAATTCTTCTCCTTCAATCTTCACCTCAAAAAATGCGTCATTACTTTCCTCAGTCTTTTTTATCTGCTCTATTATGGTAGGGTCCGCATCTTTCGCTATTACGGTTACAGCTCCCTGCATTTCGTGCGAGTAATCATAATCAGTAAATGTTTTGCCATCATCATTATTTATATCAATGATTGCATTTCTAATATTTGTAAAACCCAAGGCAAGCAACTGCTCATATAGCACTTGTGACACCTCCAGCATTTGTTCCGATTTTGTAAGGCCAAGCGCCACGCTTCTCACTTTTTCCAGCGAGGCTTCTATTTGTGCTTCGCGGGCTCTACGTTCTGCATCAGCAAGATCACTATATCTCTTATAAGCGAATGTGAATACATTTCTAAATCGCTTAAGAAGGTTCTTCTGCTCTTCGCTTATAATGCCAAAGTTGGAAATGCCCACAGCTCCATTCCCAAAGGAATAAAGATTGTAAGTAAGCTGCTTCGTCTGGAGAAGTCGCGGGTCTTGCGCTTCGCCATTTCTCAATCGCATATCAATAAGGTCTTGCAGTTCCTGCCCTTCCAGTATTATCTCAAAAAAAGCATCTGTACTGGAAACTATTGTTTTAAGCTGCGCTTCTATTATTGGGTCATCTTTATACGACATGAGCGTAATAGTCCCGCCCATTTCTTTGGAGTAATCGTAGTCCCAAAAGGTTGCATTATCATCATTGTGCAGGTCTATGATAGCATTTCGAATCTTTGTAAAGCCCAGTACTGTGAGCTGTTCGTACAAAGCCTGCGCCACCTCCAGCATTTGGTCAGACTTGGTAAGACCGAGTGCCACGCTTCGCACTTTCTCTAGTGAGAATTCTATTTTTGCTTCCTTGGCTTGTGCTTCTGCTGTTTGCAGATCTAGAAAGCGTGTGTAAGTTTGTTGAAAAACTTTTGCAAAGCGAGTGACCATTTCCTGTTGCTCTTTTGTAAGCAGTGTGCCACCCACGATCAATAGATACCCCTGGCTGAAATTAAATGTGTGCACCACTAATTTTTCCGGCGAAATGGATAATAGTTTTTCTTTGGAGATAGGGAAATTAGTGCATTTCTCTGCCATGAAAGTTTGATGGGCAATTGTCTCTTCGGGATCTAAAGTGAATACAAGCAAAGGTTCCTGTTGGAGCCAACTATCCCTTATCATCCTCATAACTGCCGTTGTTGTATGTGGGGTACCTACTCCCAATGGTGCTACCTTGCCATCAAGTGGATTCACTCCGTAGTTCCAGCCCATCTTGCCTTCATCTTCCATCAAGGTATATCCTGTTACTAAATTTTCGATGCTCAGTTTTGAAAGTTCCTGGTATAATAGTGCTCCTACATCGGGCAGTTCATCACTAGTGTGCATGGCCATGGAACGACTCCTTATACGCTCTAGCGATACTTCTATCTGCGCTTCTCTTGCTTGTGCTTCTGCTTTTTGCAAATCAAGGAAGCGGGTATAAGTTTGCTGAAAGACTTTGGTAAACCGTACCATCATACCTTCCTGTTCTGAAGTAAGTTTTGCGGATCCAACAATTAATAAATAACCCTCTTTGAAATTAAAATTATGTAACACAATTCTTGGGGGAGAAAAGGAAATCAATTGGTCTGCGGTGTAAGGGAAATTGATACTTCGTTCTGCAATAAATGTTTGATGTGCGATGGTTTCTTTTTCATTCATCTCCACAAAATGATATGGCTCTTGTTTTTTCCAACTGGCCAAAACCCTCTTCATGTTTTTTGTTTGGTTATGCCATACCCCAACTGGTTCTGCCAGAATTTTTCCATCTGCAGGACTTGCCGTATAATTCCAGCCAATCTTCTCATCTTCTGCCATTAATACATACCCGATGGTGAGACTGGGAATACCCAAGATGGAGAGCTCCCGGTATAGTAGTTCTCCGGCATCCAGCAACTCCTCACTTTTGTGCATGGCCATGGATCTGGATCTCACTCTTTCCAATGCTGCTTCTATTTGTGCTTCTTTTGCCTGAGCTTCTGCTTTCTGTAGATCGAGGAAACGCTGGTAGGCCTGATTAAAAGCACCAGCCATTTTAGTTACGATTGTTTTTGTATCGTCTGTAGGTGGGACAGTAAGGTCTATAGCCAGAATACCATTGGATAGACGAGCCACAGGACTCCATTGGTGTGTTAGCTTTCCGGATTCTATCGCTGCTTTTAAATGAACGGCCATCTCGGGAAGTATTTCTTTCATTTCTCGGATTCCCTCAATTAGTAATTTCTTTGGGAAATCCAGAACAAAATAGTCCTGCTTCGATGTTTTAAAGATCTTGACCCATCCGCCCAAAAGTGGAAATTTTTTAGCATCATAAGTAAAAGCATAACTGCCGGGATCGCTTATACTTCCAGGACTTGATATGTCCCACACTGTTACAATATCATGACCATCAACCAGGTAAATGCTGGTTCCTGTAAGTCCATCAACTTTGAGCAGATTCAGCTGTTTAAGCAATTCCTGGGTCACGTTGTTTACATCTGAGGTCTGATGCATTGCCATAGATTGGGCTCTTACCCTTTCCACGGCAGCTTCTATCTGTGCTTCTCTTGCCTGCGCCTCCGCTTTTTGCAGATCTAGGAAACGGGTGTAGGCTTGTTCAAAAACTTTGGCAAAGCGTTTTAAAATATCAATATCATTTTCAGATAATTCTTTTCCTTCAAAATCATTGATATTGAATAATGCATGTTTTGTAGCCACCATTGATATAGTGTACGACGGACTTTCGAAGATCATGCTCTTTATATCTTCAGGAACATTAGCTATGGTAGAGTTCTCAAAAAGAAATTTATAGAATGAATCTTTTTCTTTTTTCGTATAGTGCCCTACATAAAAATCTATTTGCTTTTCTTGGACCCTGCTTATTTCTTTCGATATTCTATTATTGAAATAAGGGAGACGATAATTGGTGACAACCAAGCCAGCCTCGTTTTCCCCGCACACAAAAGCATTCGAGTCTTTGGAACCCTCAATTTTGGTGGCGATACCCACCGCCGTAGCAGGAATTTGGAGTTCTTTTATTTTTTCAAATACTACAGCAACTACACCATTCAACTCTTCACTATTTTGCATGGCAAGCGAGCTGGATCGCACCTTCTCCAACGCTGCTTCAATCTGTGCTTCTCTTGCTTGTGCTTCTGCTTTTTGCAGATCTAGGAAACGGGTGTATGTCTGTTGGAACACTTTTCCAAAGCGCATCAGTACCTTATTCTCTTCATCGGTGTAAGGGATACCTTTGAAGTTTTCAATGTATAAACCCACATTATCTAACAATACAGTTGATATGGCAAGGGCTGGGCAGCTCAGGTAAAAATCTATTGTTTCTTGTGGTATGCCAGGGATAAGTTTAAATAGTTGTTTGTAGAATTTGTTTTTTGTTTTGAAATCTAGTTGGTTAGTAAAGAAATGAATTCCCTGTTTCTTCGCTTCTACGAAACTATTCCAGTGTGGTGAGTCAAAATAAGGAATGCTGATTTGTGGCGAGGGAACGCCATGTTTATCTGCCAGCCAGATGAGCATATCTTCTCTTTTTTTATAATCGAGTATAAAACCGGTATGTTCAATATGAATATTTAATTGAACAAACTGGTCATACACAACCTGGATGACTTCTCTGAGCTCTTCACTTTTCTGCATGCCCATTGTCCGGGCCCTAACCCTTTCCAGCACCGTTTCAATTTGCAGCTCGCGGTTTTTTTCTTCTAATTCTGCAGTACGGTCTTTTACTGCTTTCAACAGTTTTAAATTTTCTGATTTTAATGCATCAACAGAAAAAGCTTCTCCTTCGGCGGCTTTTGAATCAGGAAAAGATCCATGCTGGTGTAGTACCTGCCAGCCATCCTCGTTTTTTTGAATTATGGAGGAGAGACGGAATTTACCATAGAGAGCCCATTTTTTATCTACTTTAATGTACATGTCAGTAAACTCATGCACCATGATATAGGGATCGTAAGAATATATCTGCGTATTGGTATTCCGGATTTCTGCCTGCCCTACCAGCTGGTTGATGATCTGTTCTGAATAATCGAGTATTTCCTTTTTGGAGTTCCATATCTCATCTTCAGTACCGCCTATATTTTTATAATCGTCAGCTAAGAAAGTAGCCCATGTTTTCAGGTCACCTGTAAAATAGGTATCCCAGTAGGTTTTCATAAATTTTGTAATTTCTACCTCTAGTTTTTTGGTCAATTTCATGCTTTCATTTTAAAGAAATTAATCTTCTTTCAATCCTTTTATTACCACATTTCCTGTTCCATTTTTATCGCATGGGTAGGCAAAATCTTTCTGCCAGGATTTAGTATTACTTACTGTTTCAAAAAAATCATCTAAAAACCGGGTTGTACTTTTTTTATCTCCTGTATCCATCCATATATTATCAGTAACCAATTTGTACATTTCATCTTTCAATGAGTTATACTTTGCGATAACGCTATTAAACAGAGTTAAGTCGCTTTCACAAATTCCCCGATAACGACGTTCCCTTACTGAACTCATGAGCAGCTGCCTTAGTTTCCACCTTTAACTCACCGCCATGCGCTTTTACAATATCGTTAATTGTCTGAATCACGGATTTAAAATGATTTATAGATTTCACTGATTTCATTCTATAGAACTAGTCGTTTAAAAGTTAAGCTTTTACTTCCAAAATTTATTAATAAGCCAACTTCTAATTTGTATGCACGCAGGTAATTAAGTATTTGAGCAAGATGCACGTCCTGCAATTCAGCAATAGCTTTTATCTCAACTAATACTTTTCCTTCAACTACAAAATCTGCTCTTCGTGTTCCAATCGCTTCAGGTAGCCCTTTGTAAAATATTTCCTGCTCAATCTCTCTTTCAAATTGAAGTCTTGCCTGTGAAAATTCCCAGGCAAGTGCCCTTTGATAAATTACTTCTTGGAATCCATTACCTAAGAACTTATGTACTTCAAAGGAAGCTCCGATAATTTTTTCTGTTATGTCTTTATACTTTAAGTCTGCCATATAAATAATCTGTGTAATCTTTTAATCCAATTAATCTGTGATTCAGACAACAGGTAATTGAATAATAAATGTTGTTCCTTCTCCTTCTTTAGTTTCCACCTTTAACTCCCCACCATGTGCCTTCACAATATCATAAGCGAGGGATAAGCCTAAGCCTGTTCCCTGCCCCGTAGGCTTAGTGGTGAAAAAGGGCTGAAATATTTTATCTAATGCATTTTGCGGAATGCCGGTTCCGTTATCCCTTACAGTAATTTCTACTGTTTCATTTATTTTTTTCGTGCTTACATAAACTACTGGCTCAAATTCTTCTGGTTGTGCATTTTTACTTTCTGAAATGATACTTTGTCTGCGCTCTGCACAAGCATAAAATGCATTGTTTATCAAGTTAAGCATTACTCTGCTTATATCCTGCGAAATGATATTGATGTTTCCAATGGATTCATCAAATTCTGTTTTTAAAGTTGCATTGAATGACTTGTCTTTTGCACGCAGACCATGGTATGCTAAATGCAAATATTCATAGGCCAGAGCATTGATATCCGTGGGTTGCTTCATGCCAGAACTGCTCTGGCTATGTTGCAGCATACCTTTTACAATGGCATCTGCTCTCTTACCATGTTGATTTATTTTCTCAGAATTTTGCTTAATGTCTTTTGCAATTATTTTAATGTCTTCAAGGTTTCCTTTTTCCGCCTCTTCAACTATTTCGTCACTTAACTCTGTATTCACTTCACTAAAATTGTTTACGAAGTTTAAGGGATTCTGTATCTCATGTGCTATGCCGGCAGTAAGCTCGCCTAATGAAGCCATTTTCTCGGACTGTATTAGTTGGCTTTGGGTGGCTTTTAAATTAGAAAGGGTTGATTCTAAAATTTTATTTGCTTTTTGCTTTTGCCTGTTGTTGCGATAGAGAATTAAACCTATAGAGAGAAGAACCCCCAAGCCGGCAAGCATAGCATAAATCTTGATTTTGTTCTGTGTTTGAATTTTCTCTTCTTCCAGTTTTTGAAGCCGTATTTGTTCATCAAAACCAATATTCTGATAAGCAAGCAGGTTTTTCTTTTCTACGGCATGCAGACTGTCGTTTAAGGTAGATTGTAAATAAAGATATTTTGAAGCGCTATCACTGTTTCTTTGATAACCATAGGCATAAGAAAGCAAACCGTAAACTCTTGCCCTATTTTGCGGTTGCCCCACTTGCATGGCAGTTTCCAGAGCTTTCATGCCATATTCAATACTAGAGTCTGGCTTATTTAGGACTACAAATAGGGAACTTAGTAAAGAATAGCTATCTACAAGATTTGAAATATTGTTGTGCTCCGTATCAGCTTTTATTGCTTTGCGGGCAGCTTCTGTGGCAAGTTCAAAATTTCCTTTTTCACGATTAATGCTTCCGATTAGCGTCAACGTAAATCCTTGATACTTTTTCCATTCAAATGATAATTTCGAAAAATGATCTAATGCTTTTTGTGCAAAAAGAAGCGCTGAATCTAATTTATTCAGATCCAAATAAACTCGTCCCAGGTTCATGTTAGCAAATGCAATTAGCAGGGTATCCTTTACAGTTTCTGCAAGGGTCATTGCTGTAAAGTAATTTGAAATTTGTTTATCTCTATTACCAGTAGTTCCATACAAATGCCCCATGTTGTGATAAGTATAACCAAGGGCATCAAGTCGTTCATTTGTGGCGGTTTGGCCTTTTGCAAGGTTCCATGTGTACTTTTCGCTCGCTGGATCTTTCTCTATTTTAAGTGCCTGCAAAAATGCTTCAAGTGACCTGGGATAATTTCCTAAGTGCATGAGCGCATATCCCTTACTATCTAAAGCTCGTGCTTCATTTAATTTTAATTTCAATCTTTTAGCAATAGGTATACTTTGATCAAGATAATAAAGTGAGCTGTCCCTGTTTATTTCATTGTAAAA
>JBBKWE010000253.1:0-2793 GCA_037968795.1 Ferruginibacter sp. | reverse complement strand
ATTATTTACTTTCAATAGTAAATTGACTGCGCCTGGTTTTTAAACGACCCAAGCGGGCTGCGGAGTTATGATATGAGCAAAAAAAAGCCCACGATGTTATTGTGAAATCATCGTGGGCTATAGTATTTATTGCACTCGGAAACAATAAATTGTTTTTTCCTCTTGAATATCTGGCAATCTTCCTAAGCTACTTTGCCATATATCGATGTGTTTATCAGAGTTAGTTACTGTCATACCAAATCCGGCGTTCGTACAATCTTTTCCTCGTAAACCAGCACTGCTAGGGCTTAATACAGATATTACAAAATTTCCTTTCTGCAAAGGTTTTATTCCTATGGTAAGCTGATAGTCGATACTTTCCTCATTATAAGAATAATTAAAACCTCGATTGTTATCTGTTGCAATAGGAGATACAGAACCTGCAATTGAAAAGCAAGAAAATTTTAAAGCCGACAAAACTATTTTTTTTGACAGGGTATCAAACTCAAAGAACCCAATATTACCTAATATTCCTGTTGAGTTTTCATAGTTGACAGTCATTGAGGGATTTATTTGATCTTGCTGTATTTTTGGTATCAGACTCGTGAAATAAATCGTATCTCCCACTTTATAACTTGCTGTCTGTGGACTAAAAATTCCTTCTGCTTTAAATACATACCCTCCGCGAGGACATGGTTTGGTACAATCTTTACAGCAGCCGCTATGTAAAAAAATAATAGTAATGCAGGTTATTATAGATTTCATGATCTAGTAATTGTATGATGTAAACAAAGTCCGAACCGCCGCTTCTTGTCTATTTTGGTTTTGTAATAAGATGCGTTCTCGAAACTGCGGAACAGTTCTAACGTCGGATTGCAGAGCATTGTAGCAATCTCCAAGATTATATTCGTCAACACCGTCATCTACTAAGGTCGAAACTATATCATTTCTTTCATCTATTAAATCATAACATAAACCAGCGGGTATCCAACGGTGCACATCAGCCATTCTCTCAGGATCATGGCTTTCAATAGCCCAAAGTGGAGCACTGAATGTAGCTGTATTTCCAAACTCAATATTTTGCAATATTGCAGTGTAGAATCCTGTTGGCGCGGTTCCACCCAATCCACCTCCTCCGAAACCATACCTTCTATCCATATAAACGAATTCACAAGTACTTCCCCACATTTCACCCAAAGCAACTACCCCAGCATTGGCTTCATTTCCACTACCGTAGGGAGCAGTAGGACCGTTAAAGGTTGTGATAATTTCATTTGTTATTCTCACCCGGTAAATTTTCCAGAATTCGCACCCAGCCTGCGCATAATGAGAGGCGTGTCCAAGTTCGTGGTAAGCAATACTCTTTATATGGGGAGAATTTAATCTGCAATCATAATCACCCTGCGATGCCTGATAACCTATGACCATATCGGTTTGACTTTTAAGCACAGCTAGGAATGCAGAACTCGTAATATATGAAATAAAGAATTTCACGTAATCGCCAACATTTGAAAATTCTGAACTTAGAGCGTCGCATTTCGCCCACATGGGGGCACTACCGGCTCCTCGTGAAGAACCCCAATTAGAAACTATAATTTTTAAATTTGAGGGTGGGTTTTGAATTCCATCTGCAGTAGAATAACCTCTAAACTCCTGCACAGAATTGTGCACAGTCATGGCTACCCAAATAGGTAGTTGCTTACTGGTAGCGCTGGCATTTACTGGCTTTAAAAATTGATAATCTGCATGAGACATGTCGCCTGCATCGTACACTCCTATCTTTTGCCTTACAGGAAAGAAAATTTGCCAAAATCTTATTCCTCTGATCTTACTGATTTTTGCATCCTCATTCTTACTTTTTACTATAATCTTTACTTTATTTTTGAAATGCTTTGAAGAAGTAAACATTCCGTGGTTGTGTGTATATCATCTCCAGATTTTAAACCA
Organism: Ferruginibacter sp.; assembly: GCA_037968795.1. GTDB lineage: Bacteria > Bacteroidota > Bacteroidia > Chitinophagales > Chitinophagaceae > Ferruginibacter. Next base: position 867 of record JBBKWE010000253.1, on the reverse strand, counting down.
TCTTTTGCACACAACTCTTCCTCTTAGTAATGGAACAGGGTTAACAGCAGTTGTTCCCAGACATGTTCGGATATCTTGAACAGTAATGGAACCACTTGGTATACGAGAATTGGTTGTACCACCATTCCCTGTGCCGCCTCCCCCTACACAATAGCCGTCCGGCAGCCAGGTTTCCGGGCAGCCGGGTTCGCAGGGGTTTACGCTGCACGGTATAGGCGGTCTGTTGGCAATAATAAGAGTATCTGCCTGCTCATCTGTTCGTATAATTTGCCGGAAATCATCATCAATAGGAATGGTGTCTATGTAAGTAGCACCCAATGCTATACTCTCAGCCATGCTTTCCCAAAGATAATTCTCTGTAGGAGGTAGATATAGTTCCCTGATAATCTCATAAGGTATGCCTGAAAGGGCTGTATACCCCGCTGGCACTACAGTATATAACCAGCCTATATCTTCTGTTCCTAAGGTAGGATCTTGCCAATAATCACCATCTTGTATTACTTCGTAATCCATGGGATAATCCTGCAACTCCAAAGTAGAGTCTTCCGTCAATGTTTTTAGCTGATCCAGGTTTGCAGGTTTATACCGTACGTACAAATGTGTTGCGCTAAGCGTTATGGGTTGACCGTATAGCTGTGTATACGCCCGCTGCATATTAAGGATGCTGTAAGGATTATTTAGTTTTGTTCCCAGTACAATTGGATCATCACCATTGTCAAGCGTATCACTAGCTATCCGGTTCGCTGTACCATTCCCGGTAGCTACTCCTGGCACAGGTCCTTCTTTAAAGAAGTTTTTTGGGTCGTACTTTGATTTAATGCTGGAGGTATTCTTTATTTCATTTACTCCTCCTCCAAAGTCCTTCTG
>JBBKWE010000252.1:0-2637 GCA_037968795.1 Ferruginibacter sp. | reverse complement strand
TGCCTTTCGGCAAAGGCAGTTTCAAACTCCTTCACTTTTGGACCTTGGGTTATCCAACCGCTTTCAATTGGTGCCCTACAAGCTTCCCATTCCTCTGTTCCCATGCTTGGCAAACCAATTGGGATATTTCTTTTTTCCATGTTTATTTTCTTTTATCAAGTCCTGTTTCTATGCGCCAGTCTATGAGCTTACCCAGACCTTGTTCTAAATTATATTTGTAAGTAAACCCAATCTCTTTCTCCGCTTTTTCTTTACTACCAATGCGGTTTTGTACCAAGGCACGAGCATCATCTTCGCTATACGGCTTGTATATTACTTTCAAGTCAGAGTTTTTTAATCGTAAAATTGTATCGCACAATTCTTTTATGGAAGTTTGCACTTCTGTACCTACGTTGTAGAACCCAAATTTTGTATCGCTTTCCATTGCATTTACATTACAACGAGCCACATCTTCCACATATATAAAATCATAAGCCTGGCTACCATCACCGTTTATTACCGGCGCTTCATTTGCTTCAATTTTATTAAGCATAATCGGCACTACACCAGTGTAAGCCGCAGTTTGATCTTGGTTGGGCCCATATACATTCATATATCTCAGTCCTATTACCTCTAGACCATAACGGTCGTTAAAAGCAGTAGCCATCGCCTCACCTGCTATTTTACTTGCTCCATAAAAGTTTTTGTTATTGTAAGGGTGCGCCTCTGTCATAGGTAATTCTACTGCATCACCATATACTGATGCAGAGGAAGACCATACAAGCTTTTTTACATTATTTTTTACGCAGGCTTCCAGGACATTGAATGTACCGGCTATATTTACATCAAAGGCAGTGCGTGGGTAATCCTTGCAATGCAAGAGCCACATAGCAGCAAGGCAAAAAACATAGTCTTTCCCTTTTATGGCATCGTTTAAGATATCAGTTTCCCGTATATCTCCGCCCACAGGGAAAAAAGTACACCTTTCATCAGCAAGTGATTCTGTTAAATACTCCATTTTGCCTCTTGCAAGGTTGTCAAAAACAACAACTTCGCCCACGTCAGATTTTAATAACTCTGCTACTACATAGCTTCCAATAAATCCTGCACCGCCTATAACCAAACACTTTGATCCTGTTATTTTCATTTTTTACCTTTTTTCTCTAATTTGATGGACTAATTTTATTGCGCTTAACGTTTCAGAAATTCTGAAACCATTTCCATTTATTATTTCTTCATAGCTCTTCGTGTGTAGTTCTGTAAAACCATCACTAAATTCAAACCCTTCTCCATCTATAGTAAGGGTGCGGGAAGTGCGCATACCTTTATCTTTTGCCTCTTGTGGAAGTTTATCTGCATTTATACTAAGCAGCCATTCCACATCTGCGTTTTCTAACTCTAATTTACCTGCTGCGGTATCATTAGAATGTTCGCTCACGGTACTGGTTTTTACATCTCCAAAAATCCATAATAACATATCATAAAAGTGTACACCAATATTTGTAGCGATGCCTCCACTTTTCTCTATGTCACCTTTCCAGCTAGTGTGGTACCAATGCCCTCTACTTGTAAAATAATTTAATTTGATTTGATATCGCTTACCGGCAGGCGCTGCAGTTATTTTATCTTTTAACCCCATGATAGCAGGGTGTAAGCGCAGTTGCAAAATAGTATATATGTTTTGCCCTGTTTCCTCCTCTATTTCCATCAATGCTTTTACGTTCCATGGGTTTAATACCACTGGCTTTTCGCAAATCACATCTGCTCCTAACCGTAGCCCGAATCTAATGTGCGCATCATGCAAATAATTAGGGCTACAAACAGAAACATAATCTATTTTAATGCCTTGCCTCTTTAGTTTTTCACAATGCCTATCAAACCGTTCGAACTCAGTAAAAAAATCAGCCTCAGGAAAATAACTATCCATTATTCCGACGGAGTCATGCTTATCTAGCGCAGCCAATAAATTATTGCCAGTATCTTTTATGGCCTTCATGTGCCTGGGAGCAATATAGCCACCCACTCCTATTAGTACAAAATTCTTCACGCTATTAAATTCGTTTTACGGTATTGTTGTCTAAAATATATTCCTGCCCACTTTCTTTGCAAGTAGCTTTATTTTGATCACCAAAGGCAAGTCTTTCTCCATGCTCACTCATCCATCCTATCTGCTTACCCGGGTTCCCCACAATAAGGGCGTAGTCAGGTACATCTTTTGTAACGACGGCGGCGGCGCCTATGAAACAAAATTTACCCAGGGTATTTCCGCAAACAATTGTTGCATTTGCTCCTATACTAGCTCCCTTTTTAATGAGGGTCGTTTTAAATTCGTCTTTTCTGCTTACGGCACTTCGCGGATTGATAACATTTGTAAGTACCATGCTCGGTCCCAGGAATACATCATCTTCACATATTACCCCTTCGTAAATGCTCACATTGTTCTGCACTCTTACGTTGTTGCCCAATACGACCTTTGGAGATACTACTACATTTTGACCAATATTGCAGTTTTCGCCCAGAATACAATTAGGCATAATGTGGCTAAAATGCCAGATTTTTGTTCCCTTACCTATTACACATCCTTCATCTACAAATGATGATTCGTGCGCAAAATATCCTTCCTCCATTTGTCTTATTTTATTCTATACAAGGCTCTCT
>JBBKWE010000251.1:0-8651 GCA_037968795.1 Ferruginibacter sp. | reverse complement strand
GGTATCACCTCCGCACAGACCTTTGGATAAAAAATGTGGATTGCCATACTTATATCTTACATGGTACCAAAGACTGGATATTACCAATACGAAATAGTGAGAAGCTTAAAGCCCTAAGTCCCAGGAGAATCACGCTCATACGCATACATGGCGGCGGGCATAATAACCTACCTACATTTCATGAGTACCATAATTTTATAAGGGATATACTGAGTGTGTAGTTTCTAAAAGAACAAGTTTACTTTTGCTCCTACATGAAGAAGAAAAAAATAATAGCCTGGGCTAAATGGTTGGTCATCGCATACTCTGCTATTGGTATCGCTGTATATTATTTGCAGGACAAAATCATCTTTCACCCTACGCCGCTGGCAAGTGACCATGATTTTGGCTTTAAAGAAAAATATGAAGAAATCAATATCCCATTCAACAAAACAGATACGACCAATGTGGTAAAATTTTTCCCTGTAGATAGCGTAGCAAAAGGGGTCGTCATTTATTTTCATGGCAATAAAGATAATGTGACACGGTATGAAAAATTCATTGACCCATTTCTAAAAAATGGCTACGAGGTGTGGATGCCCGACTATGCTGGTTATGGAAAATCTACCGGAGCGTTTACGGAGGAAGGCGCATACAATATGGCTTACGAGGTTCGTAAAATGGCAGGATTAAAATATGCGGCTGATAGTATAATCGTATACGGCAAATCGCTGGGTACTGGCATAGCTTCTAACCTGGCAATGAATACGCCTAATAAATTATTGGTTTTGGAAACACCTTACGCTAGTATGAGCGATGTGTTTAGCCGCTATATGTGGATGTATCCCATAAGCAGAATGATAAAATACGAATTCCCTACTATTGACAATTTAGAATTTGTACGCAGCCCGGTTGTGATATTTCATGGCACAGATGATGGGGTTATTCCTTATAAAAGTGCCGCTAAGCTACAAGACAAACTAAAAACCACCGATAAATTTTATACCATAGAGGGCGCATCACATAATACTGTGAATTTGCATAAGACGTATTTTGCGGTGATGGATAGTTTGCTGCGGTAAAACTACTGTTCGGTAAGCGTTACATATTTTGTGCCTACAGACAATTTATATTCCGCTCCTATTTTCAAAGCAACATTCTCTGCGGAATGGCTTACTGGAAAGTCGAACACTATGGGATAATCTGCTTCTGCCACAATCTCTGACAATACTCCGGCAATATTTTTGCCAAAGGGCCTCTCGGTATCTTTCATATCGGTAAATCCACCAAAAATAACGGCAGCGCAATTGCGAAACTTGCCATTGCGTTTTAGTTGCACAAGAAGTCTGTCACTGGCATAGAGATATTCTCCCAGGTCTTCTATAAAAAAAATACAATTATCAGTTTTAAAATCTGAAGCTGTGCCTATGACATTGGTTAGTAAACTTAAATTTCCTCCAATTAATTTACCGGTAGCATTTCCTTTTACATTGATGGCTTGTGTGGCAATTTTATAATTATTTTTCTTTCCTTGCAGTAGCTTTCTAATGGATAATACAGACTCACTACCGGCGCCATCTCCTTTAAAAGCCGCCGCCATCTGGGCATGGGCACTCATTATTTTAAACTTGCTAAATAAGTGACAGTGCAGCACTGTAATATCACTGAAACCGATAAGCCATTTAGGATTTTTCTTAAAAGCTGTAAAATCCAATTTATCTATAATGCGGCTTACGCCATATCCGCCGCGTCCAAAGAGAATGGCTTTTATACTTGGCTCATCGAGCATGGCTTGCAGTTCAAATAATCGTTCTTCGTCTGTACCACTAAAATAGGTTTTGCTTTTGCTGCCCAGTGTATTCCCCACCATAACCGTATAGCCCCACTCTTGCAAACTGCTTATGCAATCTGCTGCGTTCTCTGCTGGCATGTAGCCGGCCGGGCAAGTGATTCCTATTATGTCATTTTTTTTTAATGCTGCGGGTTGCTTCATTGACTATTATTTTATGAGTGGCAAGATAAGAAAGATGAGGGAGTGGTAGAATGTGATGGTTGTAAATGTAAAACACTATTTTTGGCAAGTTAAAAAACAGCGTGTTTTTGATTTAGTATCGCAAAGAACGTACAACAAATCATTTAATACAATTAACAACTTAAAACGAAAGAACATGACCTGCGCCAGAGGCGAAAGACATGTTCCCATTTAAAAAACAAATAAAACGAAAAACATAACCTGAGCTAAAAGCGAAAGACATGTTCCCATTAAAAAACAAATAAAACAATAAACATGACCTGAGCCGAAAGGCGAAAGCCATGTTACCATTAACAAATAAAACAGAAAAACATGACCTGAGCTGTAAGCGAAAGCCATGTTTCCATTAAAAAAACAAATAAAATAAACAACATGAAAGGTATTTTTATCATCCTCATTATCGTATTGGTAGTAGTAGGATTTATGGGCTGTAACAGCTACAATGGTCTTGTAAAACAAGATGAGAGTGTAAAGAAAGCATGGAACAACGTGCAAACAGAATATCAAAACAGGAACGACCTTGTAGGTAATCTTGTAAACACTGTGAAGGGTGCTGCAGATTTTGAAAAGAGCACGCTTACTGACGTTGTAAATGCAAGAGCAAAAGCTACCAGCGTAAATATAAATGCGGATAACCTTACGCCGGAAAAGATCGCAGAATTTCAGGCAGCACAAGGACAACTTACCGGTGCGCTTAGCAGATTGCTGGCTACAGTTGAAGCCTATCCTACATTGAAGGCCACAGAAAACTTTACGCAATTACAAGGACAGCTAGAAGGAATTGAGAACAACATTAAGAACAGTAGAAAGATCTTTAACGAAGAAATACAGGTGTACAACACTAAGGTGCGTTCTTTCCCCATGAACATCATGGCAGGAATTTTTGGCTTCCATGAGAAAGCAGGATTTACTTCTGATCCTGGTGCAGATAAGGCTCCTGAGGTAAAGTTCTAGGCTCAACATAACAATCTGATGAACAAAAAAGTATTATTATATGTGCTGGTAGTAGTGCTACTTATAAGTGGTATAGGCCTCGCCGTAACTTATAATAGCCTCGTAAAAAAAGATGAGCAGGTAAAACAGACCTGGAGCGAAGTGCAGAATGCTTATCAGCGCAGGTTGGACCTTGTTCCTAACCTTGTAAATATTGTAAAGGGCGGTGCAGATTTTGAAAGCTCTACGCTTGTACAGATAACAGAGGCAAGGGCAAAGGCTATGCAAACGGTGGTAGCACCAGTGAGCGAACAAACGGTGAACGAACAGACCAATGCTCAAAATGAGATGGCAACTGCCACCAATCGCTTACTTATACAGGTAGAGAATTATCCGCAACTGCAAGGCACAAGAGCTTTTAAAGACTTGCAAGTGCAGCTGGAAGGAACGGAACGCAGAATAAAATATGCAAGAAAAGATTTTAACGCTGCCGTGGCAGATTACAATACTACGGTAAGAACTTTTCCTACAAATACTACAGCGCCTTTGCTAGGCTTTAAAGCCAAAGACGGTTTTGCAGCAGATACCGGAGCAGATAAAGCGGTAGTAATCAATTTCACTAAATAAATAATAGCATTTGGCATTCTTTCCATTTTTTAAAAAAGTATCTAATTTCTTTTCAGATGAAGAAAAGGAGCAGATAGTGCTTGCCATAAGAGAGGCAGAGCGCACCACAAGTGGAGAGGTGAGAGTGTATGTAGAAAGCAGCAATCCCCTGGTAGATGTAGTGCAAAGGGCGAAAGAAGTATTTTATAGCCTGGAGATGGACAATACACAGCAAAGAAACGGCGTACTATTTTACCTGGCCACAAAAGACCATGAGCTGGCCATTTTTGGAGATGAAAACATTCACGCGAAAGTAGGCTCAACATATTGGAATAAAACAGTAGAGGAATTATTAGCCACTTTCAGAAAAGATAATCTGTGTAAGGCTTTGCAAGAAGCAATCCTTCACGTTGGGGAAACTTTGCACAAAGAGTTTCCTTACAATAAGCAACTGGATAAGAACGAACTCCCGGATGATATCGTCTTTGGGCGATAACTAGAAAAGAAACAATGAAGCATATTCTATTTATATTTTTATGGTGTTTTGCAGCTACTAGTGCTTTTGCTCAAAGCGACTTTGACCCTGATGCTTTTTTGAAAAAACCAACCGGTAAGCAGATCTTAGTTACCGACCTTACCCAAACCCTAACGGAAGATCAAAAAGCTTACCTGGAAAAGAAGTTGGTACTTATAGATGACAGCACAAGCACGCAAATAGCCGTTATCCTTATTCCTACAGTGGGCAGCCGCGAACTGGGCGATTACGCTACAGATCTGGGACGCAACTGGGGAGTGGGTGGCGCAGAATTCAACAACGGTATAGTGCTGCTCATTGCAAAAGATGATCGCAAACTCTGGATAGCCACAGGCTATGGCCTGGAAGGAAGTTTACCCGATGCTACCGCAAGTCATATCATAGAGGATGTTATAAAACCCAACTTCCGAGGAGATGATTATTTCCGCGGTATAGATGAAGGCACAGATGCCATCATAAGCGCAGTACAAGGCACATATAACACTCCCAGAGAACGCGAAAGCGAAGGCCGTGGCAGCATGATACCTATTATCGTTATCGTACTTATCGTTTTATTTATCGTGAGCAGAAGTGGCGGTGGCAAAGGCGGAAGCTTTATGAGTCGACGTGGCTACCGTGGCATTCCTGGTCCATTTATTTTCCCTACCGGTGGTGGTGGAGGCGGATTTGGCGGCGGCGGAGGAGGCGGTGGTTTCGGTGGCTTCGGTGGTGGTGGTTTTGGTGGCGGTGGTGCCGGGGGGAGCTGGTAGGTTTTTTAATGATTAATTATTGATGGTCAATTATTAATTGGGGAGAGTTATTTGCACCGTATTTGAGTTCGTGCTTAAGAATTTATACACAAATACTATTACAAACTGCCACTTTATGACAGGACGTTTAAACATAAAGCAGCTAAAAATTTACAATTCGTATAGGGGCGACATTGACGGCATTTGCAGAAACAACAGGACGGCTGAAATAACTGTTTTTGAAGACAATTTAGAAAGTACTTGGGCATTCATCTCGAGCAAACTTCAAGACATAAAACTTATTTCTACCCAACTAACATCATTTGACTACACAAAAAACACTTTGACTGAGTTATATGAAAGATCAGATACCGAAACTTATGAGGTACTTACAGGCAAAATTCCATTTTATAATGACTTTCAAAAAGTTAAACAAATTTTAGAAATTATCAAAGGTTGGACGACGCATAAAACAGATACCATTTGGGGAGGTTACGACAACGGAAAAGAATTTTTAGTTGACTTAAACGCAGACATTGAAAAAATTAAATTTTGCGATTTTGAGACATTGAACAAGTTGAATATAGAGTTTGCTCCAACTTCAACTTATCAAGAAATTTCTTTATCTAATGGTTGGGGAAATGAGTTCATAAAACTTGCAGGACAGTTTGACAAGCTATATGAAAAAATAAAACGCCGAGAGAGGAGTGGAAATTTTGACAGAAAGGGTAAATGCTAAAAAATAAACGGCAATTTACATTGGGTTTGCTTCAAAGCAAGCTGACGAATCTATTTTGAGCTTTTGGTTTACAATTGGGCTTTTGTTGTGGGCAGTCGGGAATGAATTATCTTTAGTTTTTTATTCAGCATTATAACTTTAATAAGCAACAGTTTTGGGCATACGAACTGTAAATACTAGCATAGCAGCAAACCCTATAGAAAGCAGAACTACTAATTACATCATAAAAGAGACACCCTACTTCTTCAACACTCCCTCAAACAATTTAAAAAGCCGTTTATAAAACTCCCTTCAGGAGCTGCATTTAATAAAGAGGAAACTGAGAATATAACCAACCATTCTCTGCAGAAGAAAGTTTCTACATATTTCTTTCCAACCCCTTCATAATCCTTTTTTTGATTATTTAGAGCATAATCTCTTTTATCATCCTTTATTAATCTGGAGAACACACTAGTTTATAAATTACTATTTTTCTATATTTAATTTTGTTATCTCGCAATTAAGTTTTATTTTAAAACATCTTTGAGCGGGTCCATAGTAGACATAAGTGGAAAAATAAACTTTAAGAATTCAAATAACATACCTTTTGTAACTGGCAATTCACCCTATGCGAGAGGTATCTACGAGAAATAAAAGTAAAGTAGAAATCAGTCTTTAAACAGTAGTTACGTCTCTATTCTATAACATATAAATCAATAACTATGTATTCAGATGCAATTGATAATGCCTCCAGGTTTGGCGACATTCCTTTCGTAGAATTTACCAAAGAATTAGTCACCGGTGTTTTTGACTCGCTGGTAGATGCTCATATTCTTCAAATGGAAGAGTATGCAAATTTTGTAAATTCACTTACTCAGGATCTTTCCACTTACATTAATAATACAAAAGACAATGTAAGCTTTGAGCAAGTGGCAGACTTTGTTACTTCCTATGAATTACCAGAAGTGGACCAAACTGCTGTAACTGCTGCTCTGGCACATTTGCAGTCGCCCGATACGACAATACCAGAACTTGCAGAGCCCGGTACTGGCGCTCCGGCTACTGCCAGTACATGGTGGGGTGGTCTCATAAATGGGCTTGCACCTGCAGTTACTTCGCTGGTAGACAAACTGGGCAGTCCTGCAGATGCAGCTAAATATAAAGCACTTACAGACTATAATGACGCCGTGCTTGCCGGCACTGCTATTGCAGAAAGAAAAGCACCCAACTACAATGAAATTTACGATGCTGTAGCTTCGCTTATTGCCTCTAGCAAATACGGCTTGTTGCAAACGATGGCCAAGCAAGGTGTAATGCGATTAGTAGTAACTGAAGGAGAGATAGAAACAAAAATTACTTTCTCTACCTGGAACAATAGCTCTAGGGGTAAGGAAACAAAAGAGAAAGTGAGAAACAAAAATCTTAATAAAAAGAAATCTCATGCCGGTATAAATGTACTCGGTCTGTTTTCTGCCCGCAAAAAGGATAAAAATGTAAACAGGACTGTTACGGTGAATACTGCTAAATCATATCAGAGAGATAGTAGCGGTACCAGGGTAGATATTTTTGGAAGAGTTTTGATCCGTTTCAAAACCGATTACGCACCCTTAAATGGATAAAAATGCCAGATTTTAAAGAAGTCTCCCTGGGGTTTGCAGAATTTGTTTCACAACTTATTCAAGAAACTTTTGATGCTATGGTCTCTGCATCTATATACCAGATGGAAAGATACGCAGAGCTGGTAGGCAATGTTTCCATGGCCAATGATCTCTATGCAAAAAAATTTTTTACAGAAGAGGAGATTAGTAAGCAGGCTGAAGAATATTTTGGAGTAGAAATAAATCTGCAGACTACCGTAGATGAAAATCTTCAACGATTGCTGGAAGAAAATTTTGAAAATTACAATTTGCTGTTTTCAAAAAAGAAGTTAACCAAAAATGGAACTTTAGAAATTTACAATTTCATCTCAGATATGATGGCAGAGCAGCAGAAATCCATGATCAATGCCCTTATAAATAACTCAGGAGCCAGCAAAATAGTTGTAGACTCCGGGGAGATAACAGCAAAGCTGGAATTATCAAATTTATACTCTACAGAAACAGAGGAAAAGGTGGAGGAAAAAAAGACAGATAATGATAGCAGAAATATTTTGCTGCCGGGGAATAGAAAAATGATCAAGGTTCATGACATCAAAGACTCAAAAACGGGCAAGAATACAATCATTATAGATAGAAAGGAAATAGAAAATATAAAGAATTCAAGTTTTCAGATTCCCGCCTTAAGACTATCTGTGCAGCCTGCCAAGATAAGCGGAAGTAGTAACCTATACTCAGAAATTAAAATCAACTTTAAGACAGTATGATAGAGATGCTTATTGAAGAAATAATACTTGCATTGATTCTCTCTCCACAGTCAGGAGTGGAAATAGAAAAGATAACTATTACGCTTCCCGATGGGAATATTGTAATAGTTAAGTAAGATTTATTAAAGCTTCTTGTTGTGCCTTGACAAATTGTACCAATTAAAAAAATAGTAGGTTATCTGCTAAGCTCTGAATTTATCAATCCAATAACATTACTTTTTCAACACCCCCTCAAACAATTTAAAGATACGCTTATACTCATCTGTCCAACTACTTGGCTCTACAAAGCCATGATCTTCCATGGGGTAGCTGGCGAGTTCCCAGTTGTCTTTACCCAGTTCTATAAGGCGTTGCGTAAGTTTTACTACGTCTTGGTAATGCACATTTACATCTACCATCCCATGGCAAATGAGTAAGTGCCCCTGCAGCCCTTCTGCAAAGTATATGGGCGAACTACGGCGGTAAGCTAGTGTATCTGTAAAAGGTTCGTTTAAAATATTGGACGTATAGCCATGGTTGTAATTTGCCCAGTCGGTCACAGGCCTAAGTGCTGCACCTGCAGCAAAAACTTCTGGCTTGGTAAACATACCCATGAGGGTAATGAAGCCGCCGTATGAGCCACCATACAAACCGACTTTATTTTCATCTATGTCAAAGCGCTTCTTTAAATATTTTACGGCATCTATATGGTCGCTCAGGTCAAGACCGCCCATGCTACGATAGATACCCGTGCGCCATTTGCTGCCATAGCCGGCACT
>JBBKWE010000250.1:0-5647 GCA_037968795.1 Ferruginibacter sp. | reverse complement strand
GCTCGTATTTCTCCGCTTAGTCCTATCTCTCCTGCAAAGCTGGTGAGTGCACTTAGCGCAACGTCTTCGTAGCTACTGAGGAGGGCGCAAATAATCGCCAGATCTATTGATGGGTCTTCAACTTTTATACCACCGGCTATATTTACAAAAACGTCTTTTACCCCAAAATGAAACCCGCCTCGCTTTTCTAGAACGGCTAATAATAACTGCAATCTGCGGGTATCTAATCCGCTAACTGTACGCTGTGGAGTACCGTACACACTTTGTGTAACCAGCGCCTGGGTTTCTATGAGTAAGGGACGCAGTCCTTCTATGGTAGCGGCTATAGCTATACCGCTAAGGTCTTCTTCTTTTTGTGTAATTAAAATTTCGCTGGGATTGCTTACTGGTCGCATGCCCGTGTTGGTCATTTCATAAATGCCTAGTTCGGCAGTACTACCAAAGCGGTTCTTAAGGGTGCGCAGTATTCTGTAAGTATAATGCCGATCGCCTTCAAACTGTAAAACAGTATCTACCATATGCTCCAGGATCTTGGGGCCGGCTATATTGCCTTCTTTATTTATATGGCCTATCAGGAAAACGGGTGTCTGCGTTTCCTTGGCATAGCGCTGCAACTCTGCGGCAGTTTCTCTTATCTGGCTTATGCTTCCCGGCCCGCTTTCTACAAAGGGTGATTGTAATGTTTGTATGCTGTCTACAATTACCAGTTGGGGTTTAAGTTTTTTTATTTCTTTAAAAATTACCTGGGTATTAGTTTCAGTAAGTAAGTAGAAATCTGCCGGCAGTAAGCCTACTCTGTCTGCCCGCATTTTTATTTGCTGCTCACTTTCTTCGCCGCTTATGTAGAGCGTACGCACGCTTTGCAGCTGCAATCCTATCTGCAGAAAAAGCGTACTCTTTCCTATTCCGGGTTCGCCGGCTACCAATACTAGACTGCCCGGTACTATACCGCCACCAAGCACCCTGTTCAACTCTGCATCTGTAGTTACAATGCGATCTTGCTCTGCACTACTCACATCTTTTATGGCTATGGTCTTGAGACCTGCAGTTCCTGCAAAATCTTTCCATTCGTCTTTAGGAGTATTCTTGTCTGTACCTTTTACAAGTACTTCTTCTACGTAAGTATTCCACTCGCCACAAGCCCCGCATTTCCCTTGCCACTTGGCGCTCTCGTGCCCACAATTCTGGCAGAAAAAAGCCGTCTTCGTTTTACTCATTTTGTAAATATAAAATATTGAAAAGTCTTGTAGATAGTTCAGGTCTTATTTTAAGTATTAATTTTTATGATCGGTTTGCATAATAGTGATTTATTCCTCCTGGCCTCTAAGCTTTTCATATATCACTTTCCAATATTTAATTAGAATTTTGCCACTTTGCAACCACAATTTCTTCTGTAGGAATTTTGGGCTTTTAAAAAGAATTTAGTTTTTAAACATTCTTAATAATTCAATGTTACAAAGGTTAAATCATTCATCACCACAAAATAAAATGATATGAATAAAACCACTATAAAGGCAATTGCAGAAAAAATGAAGGATGTTGATTTCTGCATGATGACCACACAAGATGGAAGAGGGACATTGCACAGTCGCCCTATGAGCAACAACAGGGAAGTAGAATACGATGGAAATTCCTGGTTTTTTACCTACGAAGATACAGGTAAGGTAAAACAAATAACAGGAGACCCGAAGACCACCTTATCTTACCAGACGGATGATATGCTATTCATTTCCTGCTATGGTCACGCAAAGATCGTTAAGGATAAATCTACAATGGAGAAGATGTGGCTTCCAGAATTAAGACAGTGGTTTCCCCAGGGAATAGACACTCCGGATATGTGTATGGTGAAGGTAGAAGCACACCATATTCGTTATTGGCACAAAGCAGAAGAAGGAGAATGGAAGTTGTAGCATCAGTGGAAGAAAAATATTAGTTTTATAGAAGGTTAATTTTTTTTAACAGGGAAGAAAGGTCACTATTCTGTACAAGTAGTATTAACCTGTAAACTTCAGAGATGAGAATCTTATTGCCTTTTTTAATTTCCATCGTGAGTCTGCTTCAGAGCTGCGAACCTGTAGCTACTTTTGACAAAGCGCAACCTGCTGGTCAGCCTTCTTTACGGAAAATACCTTTTGCTTTGAGAGGCTTTTACATAACATCCGATAGTGCAGCTTTACTTAGTGTAGGGCCAAAAACTATGATTTTAAGCTATAATAAAAAGCTAACCGATACAACTAGGGTGAATATAAAAGAAGTTGTGGCCAACGGACTCGCCGGTTCTATCATAAGAGAAGATACCCTCCTTTCTTTGTCAAAAGACCAGGTACTAAAAAAATACAAAGGGAATTATATTGTAAGTACAAAAAATGAAAACGGTTGGGAAGTGATGCTTATAAGTTTGCAGAAAAGAATGCTGTCTTTTTCCTATCTCAATTCTAAAGAAGCGCTACAAAATTTACCTGCTGTAAAAGCTTCTGCTACCGATACTACGAGGTCATTGTATTCTCCCTCCCGAAGGCAGTTTACGCAATTGCTAAAGCAAGGTGCCTTTAGTACTGAAGATACATTTATAAGAATACAGAGAGACATAAAGTGATAAGTAGATTATGGTAAACAGAGTTAGTCATTAATACAATTTTGCTATAAACTGCCGTTAGCCATTTCATTTATGATCCTTTTCCTTGATAACCCCCGAAACTTGTATCTTAGAATAAATGTGACGCTCCAAGATGATGCAAGAGATGCTAAAAGATCAAATACCCATAAAATCCCCGTTGAATTATATAGGCGGGAAGACGAAAGTCTTGCCACAGATTTTACCTTTATTTCCTAAAAAACTAAACAACTTTGTTGATCTATTTGCCGGCGGCTGCAACGTGGGTATAAATGTGAAAGCCGACACATTATACATCAATGATAACCTTACCTTCCTGGTAGATATGCTTACTGCTTTTAGAGAAAATGATTTATCGGATACTATAAAGCATATTGAAAAAAGAATAAAAAAGTTTGAACTCTCCTCTAGCAATGAAGAAGGGTTTAAGGCCATGCGTACTTTTTACAATGAGAAAAAACACCCGCTCGATCTTTTTGTGCTCATAGCCTATTCCTTTAATCATCAGATACGGTTCAATAATAGTCACGAATACAACAACCCTTTTGGAAGAGCGAGAAGTAGTTTTAATGCTACGATGAAAAAAAATCTGGAAATATTTATTACCGCCTTGCAAGAAAAAGATGTAGTTATTTCTAATAGCTGTTTTACAGATTTTGATTATAGTTTCTTGGGTAAAGACGACTTGGTTTACTGCGACCCGCCCTACCTCATAACAACAGGTTCTTACAACGATGGTAAACGGGGTTTTAAGGGATGGGCAAAAGAAGAAGAATTGCAATTACTTGCCTTGTTAGATAAGTTACACAAACGGAAAATAAAATTTGCTTTGTCTAATGTCGTAGAGCACAAGGGCAACTCTAATGAAATTTTAAAATCCTGGGTAAATGCAAATCCGGCTTATAATATCAATAACCTGAATTTTAATTATTCAAACTCCAGCTATCAAACACTGGTAAGAGATAAGAATGCAACAAAAGAGGTTGTTATTACAAATTACAAAGTGTAAGACATTAGAATTGCTGAATAGGGCTTAAGAAATTTTCTTATTAAAGTCTGTTTATGAAGATTATTATCAACACTGCACTGGAAAAGGAAGCTAAAGGTTATGCTTTGCTATCCAGATCATTTACATCTGACAGGCACGATTTTCATGAAGGCGGACTCAGTGCCAAAGAAAGGAAAATGTTTGAGGGAAAACTTGGCGAAAAGGCTATCAAGCAACTTTTTATGGACAATAATATTTTGTTCCAGGAAGATAGATCGTCCCACGAAGATGCAGACCTTTTTGATTTTATCGTGTATGACCTTATAGGGAATGAGTTAAAAGTAGACGTGAAGACCAGGACTAAAAATTTTCATACCCGCACGCTCGAAATGGTAGAGCAGATCAATAACAAGCCGAAGGATATTTATTTTTCAGTTCGGTTATTTGAGACAGTTCCTTTTACAGCAAAAATTATAGGATTTGCAATTAGAAAAGATTTTTTAGATAGGAATAGAATTGAAAACCAGGGCTATTTAGATAACTATGTACTGTTTGACGAAGAACTGAGGGGGGTAGAAAAGTTGATTCTACGTTTGAAAAAGGGCTAAAAAACAAAGTTGGACTTTTTTTTATATTTGAAAAGTTATTGTAGCAACTACAAATTCTCTACCAGCAACCGCTCACTCACCACATTACTTAGCATTTCTGATGGGCGTTTCCCTACAGATACCTCCATTGTTTTATCAAACTGCTCTATTCCTTTTATTTTTATTTTCATGCCCAGGCGCATATCCCGGGCATTCAGATATTTTAGAAAGTCTGAAGAAGTATTTATAACTGCTGCCAGTTTCACGGTATCACCTACCTTACAATCACTTAGTTTATTGTATTCCTTCCATATCATTTTGCCCTGCTTATCTGGAATAGGGGAGCCATGTGGGTCTACAGACGGGAAGTCTAGCAACTCGTCCATTTTGTCAAAAAATATCTGTGATTTTATGTGTTCTATCTGCTCTGCTATATCATGCACGTCTTCCCAGCCTATGTTCATTTTATCTACCAGAAACATTTCTGTAAGCCGGTGCTTGCGTATGATGAGTCCGGCTTCTTTTTTTCCTTTTTCCGTAAGGGTAACCGGTTTGTAGCTTTCGTAGTGTACCAGCTTTTTATCTGCCAGTTTCTTTATCATACTATTTACTGTAGGCATCTTCGTACCCAGGTTTTCGCTTAGCTCTTTTACACTTACTTCACCTTTGTCTATGCCAATGTTATAGAGCGCTTTCAGATAATTTTCTTCTGTCAATGAATTCATCAGCCAAAAGTATATAAAACTTAAAAGAGAATAGAAAGGAATTAATTTGTTAGATACGCCTAACTTATATATGTTTGCAATTCTAACAATATGTTTTTATGAGGCTACTTTTTCTTTTTTTCCTTTTTTTGATATTCACTGGTATAGGTGCACAAGGCCAATCCGGTAAAATTACCGGTACAGTCTTGTCTGGAGTGGATACATTGAAATCTGCTACAGTATCCATTGTAGGCACTAATCATTCTACGATAACCACAAAGGATGGTTCATTTATTTTTGAGAATTTAGCCATTGGAAACTATAAATTAAAGGTGTCTTCTGTAGGTTTTTTTACAGCAGTGCAGACGATTAGCGTTATGGCAAATACTGCTGCAGTGCTTGTTTTTAATTTAGATAGGCAGGAAGATGAACTGGGAGAAATAGTCGTCACCGGTACCATGCGGCCGGTAAGTAAAACTGCGAGCCCTATTCCTGTAGAGGTATATTCTCCAAAATTCTTTCTAAAGAATCCTACCCCGAGTTTGTTTGATGCCGTAGGTCTTATCAATGGTGTACGTCCGCAACTCAATTGTAATATTTGTAATACAGGCGATATTCATATCAATGGAATGGAGGGTGCTTACACACTTATTTTAATAGATGGAATGCCTATCGTTTCTGCGCTTTCTACCGTTTACGGCCTTAGCGGATTACCTAATAGTATGGTAGAACGCATAGAAGTTGTAAAGGGGCC
>JBBKWE010000249.1:0-5338 GCA_037968795.1 Ferruginibacter sp. | reverse complement strand
GCGGGAGGCACAACAACAGGAACTGCTACGGCTTCTAGCCCGGTATCTGGCTTATCATTTTCTATTCCTTACAGCGGCGCCACAGTAGGTGCAGCCTATACTGCGCAGACTAACAATTCTACAGGAGTTTCTGGTCTTAGCGCTACACTCGCAGCAGGCACTTACAGTGCGGCTACTGGCATTGTAACTTTTACAGTTTCTGGTACGCCATCTGCGGCAGGAACTGCAACTTTTTCTATAGCTTATGGTAGTTCTTCTACTTGCAGCTATTCTATAACGGTAGGAACTGCTGTACCAGTTTTGGCTTATAACTGTGCGGGAGGCACAACAACAGGAACTGCTACGGCTTCTAGCCCGGTATCTGGCTTATCATTTTCTATTCCTTACAGCGGCGCCACAGTAAGTGCAGCCTATACTGCGCAGACTAACAATTCTACAGGAGTTACTGGTCTTACGGCTACTCTAACTGCCGGCACTTATAATGCGGCCACAGGCAGTGTAACCTTTACCGTTACGGGTACGCCATCAGCGGCAGGAACCGCAACTTTTTCTATTGCTTATGGTAGTTCTTCTACTTGCAGCTATTCTATATCGGTAGGAACCGCTGCACCAGTTTTGGCTTATAACTGTGCGGGAGGCACAACAACTGGAACTGCCACGGCCTCTAGCCCGGTTTCTGGCTTATCATTTTCTATACCTTACAGCGGTGCCACAGTAGGTGCTGCCTATAGTACGCAAACGATTTCTTCTTCTGGTATTACTGGTCTTATGGCTACTCTAGCAGCAGGAACTTATGGCGCAGCTACGGGTAATGTAGTGTTTACTGTTACAGGTACGCCATCAGCGGCAGGAACCGCTACGTTCTCTATTGCTTATGGTAGCTCTACATGTAGCTTTTCTATTACAGTTGCAAGTGCTCCAGTTACAGGCCTTACAGCTATAGTAGTGTATCCTAATCCCGTACAGCAGACTTTGTTCTTAAAAAATATTGCCACTCAAGACATCAGCTCCATAACTATAATTGATGGAATGGGGAGAACAATGAAAATGCTACAGC
Source organism: Ferruginibacter sp. (assembly GCA_037968795.1). GTDB lineage: Bacteria > Bacteroidota > Bacteroidia > Chitinophagales > Chitinophagaceae > Ferruginibacter. The sequence continues at coordinate 4,281 of JBBKWE010000249.1, read as the reverse complement.
AAAGTAGTTTCGCAAATGGAATAGCAGTACAAGACCTGGCTGCGGGCGTGTACATTCTAAAAATTATAGAAAAAGCCAATCAAAAAGTGACGGTTATTAAGTTTGTGAAAAGCTAGTAAAAGAAGGTTTCATAATTAAAATTTTAGAGTGCTTTATATCTTATTCATTAAGGTATAAAGCACTCTTGTATAAAGCAAAAACTACCATTCCGGGTTTATCTTTTTGTTACTATCTTCATTTTTCAGTTTTTAATCACAACCGGTAACTAATTTTCAATGCATTTCAACTGCTGTAGGGGAAAATCTTTACGCTTTTAGAACAAAACTATTCGATGATAGAAGCCATACTATCAGGATTGCTACTAGGCTTAGCGCTTGTTTTCTCTGTAGGTCCTGTGATATTTACTATTATTAAGCTCCGTATAAATTACGGCATTCAATCCGCATTTTATTTCATAGCAGGAGTATGGATTAGTGATTTTCTGTGGGTAATCACTGCAAATGTATTCAGCGGACTCTTGGGACATTTACTAGTTTATAAAAGTATAATAGGAGCGGTAGGGGGAGTATTTCTTCTGGGAATAGGCGTCTATTTTTTATTCTTTAAAAAGTATAAGACCAAAGAAGAATTGGACGTAGGTATCGTAGTAAAAAACAGCACTAACAAGAAACTTTTGCTTACCGGTTTTCTTTTAAATACACTCAATCCCGGAGTAATAGGCCTCTGGCTTGCAGCCGCTACAAAATCACTTACTGGTACGTTTGAAGAAAAGGTAGTTACATTTTCTATTTGTCTGGGATTAAATGTAGCTGCAGACTTCTTTAAGATAAACCTTGCCGGTAAATTAAGGGAGAAGCTCACAGATAGAAATATTACGATAGTAAATAAGATATCGGGTATGCTGTATCTTATCTTTGGCCTAGCCCTTATAATAGCGGTAGTGTATGCTTCTATCCACAAAATATAGACTGTGCTTTTTGCTTTGTACAGTGTTTCTAGTTTCTGCGCAGAACATTTTTGCGCAAGGAAGTGATTTTTTATTACTCAAAAAAGGAGATCGAACGCTCAGACACTACCTAGCCGGACAGCATATAGAGTTTACTTCTTCTACCGGTGCATATCATAATGCACTCATAACCAATATTAAAAATGACAGTGTTTTCTTACAAGAATTTCTGATTCAGCGTATACCTACCACTTACGGAGGTTTCATTATAGATACTGCTGGCAGTTTTCGTTTTGTATATAATTACAGGGATATATTATACCTGGGAAGGATAGAAAGAAAAAACTTTAATGTTGCCGGTAGTGGGGGTGCCTTATTGGGTGGTGGCACTTTGCTCACCCTTGCAAGTGCTGTAGTATGGGTGGTAGATAGGGAAAGCTTTAGCCCTGTCCTCATGGCGTCAGGCGCAGGCCTTGCAGGACTTGGATATCTTATGAGTAGGGCAGGCAGTAAACCAATCACAATAGGGAAGAAAAAATATCGCCTGGAATACTTAAATATGCAGACAGAAAACTAATATTGCCTAAATTTTTAAACGCGGGAAAAACCGATGAAAAAAAAGACAAAAAGTAAAAACTGGCTCAAGACGAAGTGGGTACTGCTTTTAATCTTCATTATACATTTCTCCTGGTTCTTATTTTTCCTTGTAAGAAAACTGGGTGATGCGGACTTTGGAATAACAAATCTAGGGAGCAAGATGCTCATGTTTCTGGGCTTTATATTCATTGTTTTTCTTTTGTACGTGAATGTATTACGTAAAATAAAACCTATAAGACGAGCCGCTATTTTTTTAAGAGAGTTGTTTTTCATTGGTTATACCGGAGTATTATTATATCTGCTATTTGGTTTGTTTTTAAATCCGCCGATTACTATTACCCAGATAGTAGAATTCGGCAGAGGCAATGGTCTGCATAGAGATTATGTATCTGCTTCTGCGATAGGCAGCCAGGCAAAACTAGCGGCCATAGCAGCTGAAGACCAGGCTTTTCCAGATCATGATGGCTTTGATGTGCGGGCAATAAAGAAAGCCATAAAATATAACGAAAAACATCCTACCAGGACGAGAGGTGCCAGTACAATAAGTCAGCAGGTAGCTAAGAATATTTTCCTCTGGCAAGGCGGCGGTTTCCTACGCAAAGGCATGGAAGTGTTTTTTACTTTCACTATAGAAAAAGCCTGGAGTAAGAAAATAATTCTTACCAGGTATCTAAATATAGCAGAGATGGGAAAAGGGATTTTTGGAATAGAAGCAGCAGCGCAGGCTTACTACGGCAAATCTGCAAGTGCGCTTAGCAAAAGAGAAGCTGCGCAGATAATAGCTTGTCTTCCCAACCCTAAAAAATACACTGTAAAACCGGTAAGTAAATATGTAGCAGGCCGCTCTACAAGGATTGTATCTCAAATGAATAATTTGGATGGTGATCCCGATGTAATGGCAATCATCAAATAATGGAAGCTACTGCTTCTATAGCCACAGCAGTTCTATTGTCGTAATCACCTTCTACTATTACAAAGGGCGCCGACTGTTCTTGCAACACGGACAAGTAATATTTGTAAAGTTTTTCTCTTGTCTCCATGTCCGGGTATTCTCTCAATCTGTCTTTTACCCATGGAATATCTGGTTTACAGAGAAGAAATAAATCATATTTTCTACTTGCTACTTCTTGCAGGATCCAACTCTTGCAGGTATTAAAAACGTACTCGCTCCATACCATAATCACCTGCATATCTGTATCTATTATTAGCGGCATATTTGTTTGGTCATTTTCTATTTGCTTTACAGCTTTCTCTTCTCTTTCTAGTTGGCCTTTAGCTATGGTGTCCAGTTCTTCATAGGTATAAGTATTGTTGTTTTCCAGCAAGTATTCTCTGGCATATTCTGCTACCAGTACTCCTCCAAAGTGCTTTGCAAGTATCTCCGACAAATAAGTTTTACCGGTACTTTCTGGTCCTATAACTACAATTTTTTTCATTTTTTCTGCACTTATATTTTACTGCAGTAAATCTGGCGGTACAGGATGCAGCGAAAACATTTTTTCTTTGTTCTGGTTTTTTTCTTTCTCTATCCATGAGAGTAATCCTGCAACTGCGAGTACAAGAAGAACAGCATAATATACGCTCGTAAATACATAGTGCTTTACAAAGTATAACGGTATACTGGTAATATTAGTTGCAATCCACCAGTACCAGCTTGATATTTTCTTCCTTGTCATAAGCCACATTGCCGTAAAAGCAGTGGCACTAGCCAGTGCATCTGCCCAGGGTATAACGCCCTCAAAGAAGTTTTCCTTGAAATAAGTAAGGCTAAAAAATATTACTGTATAGAGGCTGGCAAAAACAAAAATTTGAAGAGCCCAATCTCGCCCGTTGTTTTTAGTTATGTGTAAAATGATTCTGTTTTTATCATCTTTTTTACTCCACATATACCAGCCAATAATACTCATGATAGTATAATAAAAGTTTACAGCTGCCTCTCCCAGCAAATGTCCTTGCACACTTATAAAAACATAGATAATAGTGTTTACAAGACCTGTAGGGTACACTAAAATATTTTCCTTTTTACTATACCACACGCTTACAATTCCGCTGAGCACCGCAAGGTATTCGTACCAGCGGGTGTGCTGCATATCTGTAACAAACTGCGACGCAATTTCGGAAAAGGTCAATGGGCGAAACTTTTCGCAAATGTAGGTAAATATCAATCCTGTAATTGCCTATTTCACAAGTAATTGTCCCAGAAGCTGCACCCATATGAAGTTTATACCTACTTAGTAGCAGATCCACTTGTATATTCGCTTTGCAATGAAAAACGTTCTACAAAAGATAATCCTGGTAATTCTATCGCTTCTATACATAGCAGCAGGTATCAATCATTTCAGAAACCCGGCGCCCTACCTGTCTATAATGCCTCCTTATATTCCCTTCCATGCATTTATGATAACTCTTACCGGCGTTATAGAAATCGTACTGGGAATCCTGGTACTGCCTGCGAAAACCCGCAAATATGCTTCTTACGGAATAATACTTCTACTCATTTTATTTATTCCTGTACATGTATATATGATTACCACAAAGGGTTGTCCTTCTCCAGATTTTTGTATTGAACCTTGGCTGGCTTGGGTAAGATTATTTCCATTGCAGTTTATTTTAATCTGGTGGGCTTTTGTGGTGGGTAGATATAAGTTTAGCTTCGGAAACTAATTAGCTGAAGTTATAAGAGTTAGCCATTCCATTTTTATTTTTCAAATATATCAAACGTTTCTTCAGTATTATGT
>JBBKWE010000248.1:0-28003 GCA_037968795.1 Ferruginibacter sp. | reverse complement strand
AAGGAAAGAAGAATTATTTCCTACTGCAGTATGCCTAAAATCGACATCGCATGACAGACATTTTTCGTCCTGGTTTCACACTGGAAAATGACCGGGCTTTGTTGCGGCCACTGCAAACTGGTGACTATGAGTTACTATTACCTTTTACAATACAAGAGCCTACCTTATGGGAATATTCTCTCTTTAGACCAGACACTCCCAAAAATCTAAAGAAATATATAGCCGAAGCCATAAAGGAGTTTGAGACTAAAACTACCGTAGCTTTTATTGTTCTTGATAAAATCAAAAACGCTATAGCCGGTAGTACACGATATTATAGAATAGACATAGCACAAAAAAACCTGTTGATTGGTTATACCTGGTATGGCAAGGATTATCAAGGAACCGGCCTAAATAAGAAATGTAAATCCCTACTCTTCCAATATGCATTTGAAACCCTGGGCATGGAACGGGTAGAGCTAAGAGCAGACAATGATAACCTAAGAAGTAAGGCTGCTATGCACTCTATAGGAGCAACTGAAGAAGGAGTTCTCAGAAGCGAGAGCTACAAAGTAGATGGCAGCAGGAGAGATAGTGTAGTTTTCAGCATTCTGAAAGAGGAGTGGCCGCAATTGCAATTATAAAAAGGGAGTTTAGAAATATTACACTCTTTTTCACAGAATAATTGAAAAGTTTCTGAGAAACAATTTTCCCTATTAAAATATTACCTTAGCAATCTATATAATTACCCCTGGTGAGGCGTGCTGCTTCTTAGAGCCTATTATTCTTTACCTCATGGGATTTAGTATAGCTAAGAAATTTATTTACACAGAATGAACAACATAGAAAGCAAACCCATAGCATCGCTCGGATACAATTTTATTCCCACAGAATACTTACCCGAAGGCAGCAGCGAATACGATATAAGAAACATGCAACATGGGCATGCAGATCTATTCCGACAACTTACGCAAGAAGAACTAAACATACTTATAGCAAACAGAAATCAATCTGACAACTGGGAAAATGTAAGGGTGGCTGACGGCTTTAAACCCGAGCTTGTAGCAGATTGCAAATTTTATGGTCTTGTGAGAATAGGCAGGTTAGATGCTGTATATAAGGAATTCCATGATTTTAAAATTCCGGTAGGCTTGCACAACAGTACGATAGTTAGCAGTGACATAGGAGATAATGTATGTATCGATAATGTACACTACATGAGTCATTATATCCTGGACCATGATGTGATCATTGCTAATGTAAATGAACTTGTTACGACGAACCATTCTAAATTTGGGAATGGAATTCTAAAAGTGGGGGAAGAAAAGAACTCCAGGACCTGGGTGGAAGTATGCAATGAAAATGGCGGTAGAAAAATTTTGCCTTTTAATGGGATGCTGGCCGGCGATGCTTATCTCTGGAGCAAGTATAGAGATGATGAGACGTTAATGAATAAGTTTGTAGAGTTTACTGATAAAAGGCTCGATGAAAAAAGAGGCTATTACGGGAAAATAGGCGCAAGATCTGTAATTAAAAACTGCGCTATAATAAAAGATGTGTGGATAGGAACGGATGCTTATCTGAAAGGTGCTAATAAAATAAAAAATGTAACAATAAATAGTGATGCTGAGCGCAAAAGCCAGATAGGAGAAGGCTGCGAGATCGTGAACGGAATTGTGGGGTATGGTTGCAGAATATTTTATGGTGTAAAAGCAGTACGCTTTATTCTGAGTGCTCACTCACAGCTAAAATATGGAGCAAGACTAATAAATTCTTATCTCGGCAATAACTCTACAATTTCCTGCTGTGAAGTTCTTAACTCGCTCATCTTTCCCTCACACGAGCAACATCATAACAACAGCTTTTTATGCGCTTCTCTTTTAATGGGGCAAAGTAATCTTGCGGCTGGTGCAACAATAGGCAGCAATCACAATAGCAGAGCTGCAGATGGTGAAATCGTTGCTGGCAGAGGTTTCTGGCCGGGGTTGTGCGTGAGCTTAAAACACAATTCTAAGTTTGCCTCTTTTATTATTTTGGCAAAAGGAGATTATCCTGCAGAAGTAAATATTCCCCTACCTTTTTCCCTTGTAAGCCTTGATGGTGATACAGATCAAACTATTGTTATGCCCGCATACTGGTTTATGTATAATATGTATGCCACAGAGCGCAACGCCTGGAAAACTAATAATCGCGATAAGCGTATAGAAAAGAAGCAATTTATAGAGTACGATTATTTGGCACCAGATACAATTAATGAAATTTTTACAGCGCTTGAAATCCTGGAGTCATTAGAAGTAGATGCTAATGACAGTGCCTGTATAAGAAACTGGGAAAACGGCAAGCGAGAGACCAAACTGGTAAAGGTTTCTAAAGCAATAACTACATACAAAGAGGTCGTAAATTACTATGCCGCCGCTCGTATTTTAAAATATGCCGAAGAGAACAACTTGAATGATTTTTCCTCAATAAAAAAATCACTCACTGCTAAAACTTCCCGTAGCAAATGGATCAATGTAGGTGGACAGCTCATAAGGCAATCCGCTCTGCGTACTCTTATGGATAAAATTAAGAATGGAGAAATAGAAGATTGGAGTGCTGTGCACCTTTTTTATAAAGAGCAAGGCAAAGCCTATAAAACTGATAAGTTGCAGCACGCATACACTGCCCTACTGGAATTACATCAGATCACGGGAAAGCAATTTACGGCTGCATTTCTCACACAGCTTTTAACTGATGCACTTAAAACAAGAACGTGGATGACCAATGGGATATATGGCGCCCGAGCTAAGGATTATACAAATGAGTTTAGGAAGATGGTATATGATAATGCTGAAGAGATGAACGAAGTGCTAGGCAAGTTAGAAGATAATGAGTTTGTGCAGACTGAACTGGAGAAGCTAGAAATATTTAGCAACGCAGTAAAGCACTATGAGTCAATACTAACTTCCGAAACCAAGGTTGTGAAAAAAGTAACTGCTGCATGATAACCTTGTACCCCAAGGCCACTTATTACCCCAACTGCTTTTGCAGAAATGTGAGAGATTTTGCGAAAATCTTCTCTCCCCATAATATTACTTAGATGAACCTCTAATGTAGGTGCTGTAACTGCAGCTATAGCATCACCTATGGCCACAGAAGTATGTGTATAGGCAGCAGGGTTTATTATAATGCCATCATAATCATACCCTACCCGCTGTATCTCCGATACAATTTCGCCTTCAATATTACTTTGGAAAATAGAAAACTCCACTGTGGAAAATGCTTTTTTTAGCGCTTCAAAAATTTCCTCATAGGATTCGCCACCATAGATGTTTGTTTCTCGCTTTCCCAGCAGATTTATATTGGGCCCATTAATGATTGCTATTTTCATATATTGAAAGTAAGACTTTAGTTTGAAAAGTTGAATGATGGTTATCAATGGTTTGTTGGCAACGTTCTTTGTCCAGGAACCATAAAGACACTTTCCGTTCTCTATTTTTTCATCATCCCCACAAAGTCATCAAATAAGTATCGGCTATCGTGCGGGCCAGGTGTAGCCTCTGGATGGTACTGCACAGAGAAGGCATTTTTATTCTTTATCCTTATCCCCTCTATACTATCATCATTAAGGTTTATATGGGTTATCTCCACATTATCATTGCCTTCTATATCTCCCGACACTACTCCAAAGCCATGATTTTGCGTGGTTATTTCGCTTTTACCCGTAATAATATTCCTTACCGGATGATTAAGCCCGCGATGTCCGTGATGCATTTTAAAAGTCCCTACGCCATTGGCCATTGCAAGTAATTGGTGACCGAGACATATGCCAAACAATGGCTTATCCTCTTCGAGTATTTGCTTGATAGTTGTTACGGCATAGTCCATTGGTGCCGGATCGCCCGGGCCGTTGCTAATAAAATAACCGTGAGGCTCGAATGCCTGCAAGGTTTCAAAATTTGTTCTACCGTTAAAAACTTTTACCGAAACGCCCCGTTCTGTAAGACAATTGAGAATATTTTTCTTTATTCCAAAATCAAGTACAGCTACTCTAAGACCGTTTGGCGTTTTTCCCTGCAACTCATAAGATTCCGTTGTACTTACCTCGCTCGCCAATTCCAGACCGTCCATACTAGGCACAGAGGCAAGTTGCTTCTGCAGCACTGCAATATCTTTCTCTGTACTGCTTATAATACAATTCATAGCACCTTGTGTGCGCACATGAGCCACAAGCGCCCGTGTATCTACCCCATCTATCGCTACTATGCCTTCCTTTTCAAGGTAGTTTTGCAAAGAATCGTCTGCCATGAACCTGCTGTATTTGTCAGCTAGTGAGCGGGCTATTATGGCTTTTACTTTTACAGAATTACTTTCTACATCTGTACTACGAACACCGTAGTTACCTGTGTGTACCGTATTCATTATGACTACCTGGCCATAATAGCTGGGATCTGTAAACACTTCCTGGTAACCCGTCATGCCGGTATTAAAACAAATCTCACCGGTAGCAGTACCTTGCTTACCAAAGGCTCTGCCATGTAGTAGGGTTCCGTCTGCGAGAAGAAGAATGGCTGATTTTTCTGAATTTGTATGCATGGCGGCAAATTTATATAAAAGAATTAAATGAGAGGGTGGCATAATTAAAATATGCTAGTTAATAACCTGCATTAATCATTATAAGTAAGGGAAAAAATATTCTTTACTGCTTGTTTGCCAGCACAACAGCAGTAAAAGCAAATATTATTTATGTATTTTACATTTATGGCTTACAATAATTTTATTAAAACTACTTTTTGCTGCATTTGTGCGCTGATGCTATTCTCTTTCGGCACTTGCAAAAAAGAAAACACCACACCTCCTACGGGCAGCGGTGGCGGAGGCACAACCACTACAGTAGCCAAAACGAATCTTGGCGGGCTTACAAACTGGAAATTAAATGCCTATACCGGTGCATTGAATGTGGGTAGCACCAATAATGGATTGACTTACGTGGACGATGCCTCCAAGAATGATAATCCCGACTGGTTTTATGGAGCCAACGGGTTTGCTTATTTCAAAGTTTATCCCGGCAATGCCACAAGCAGCGGAAGTAGTAATCCAAGAACAGAGCTTAGAGAAATGAATGCCTCTGGCACAGCAGTGCTCAACTGGGACGGCAGCGCCGGCGCAGAACACAGCATGAAATGGAAAGTAAGAGTAGATAATTTACCGCCTTCTGGTAAACTTTGTTTTGGACAAATACATTCTACCGGCAGTGTATACGACGATGTAATTCGAGTACAGGTGCAGGGCAGTAATGGTCAAAATAGTGGCAATGTTACCCTACGTATTCTGGGATACTGCACGGAGACCTTACTAGGGTCTGGTCAATCTATTTCTGGTTTTACTTTTAATATGAATACGGAATACTTTTTTGAACTGACCATGCAAAACCAAATTGTGAAATTGTACGCATTAAATGCAAGTGGCTCCAGAACTAGTACGCTATTTACTTCTGGTGCAGTTAATTCTACTTCCAATTATTTTAAAGCAGGGAATTATTCTCAATCTACTGTCAGCAGCGATTTTGGTTCTTCTACTTTTGGACTGGTAGGGATTAGTTATCTAACTGTTTCGCATTAGGTAATATTTGCAATCCATGCCCAGGCTTATAGAAGTAAAGCACACCGCTGACCCCTATAATAATCAAAAGCCTTTCATGCAACAGCCTTTCATGCTCAAAACTATTTTGTGATGCTTCACAAATTCAGTTGCAAACAGGGAAATACCGCGAGCACCACGTACGCCAGCCATAGCCGGCTCACGTGATGCAAATTAGGCGGTAAATCACATTTCTATGCAATTAAAGTTTTACCAGGTTAGTTGTCTGTGTAACTATAGAACGATTATCTACCTGATACATTTCTTTTTTTCCTGATTCCTTATCAATGATCGCAATAGTTATTGCATTGCCGTCCAGAACTTCTGCTTGTAAGACAAACTGCATTTTTTGGTTGTGGCTTTTGATGGTACTGCTATAAAATTCAAAACCATTATGATCGGTAATGGTGATATTAAAGTCTTTACCTGCACTACTCTCCGTAAAGCGCAAAGAAACTACGGGCTGACTGTCTTGAGGACTTAGGATGCTTACTTCAACGGGTTCTGTACGTGGAGTGTCGCTTATCGCATAAGCCGACTGCGAAAGCATAAATGATAAAAGGGCTATTGTGATGATGTTTTTACTGTGTTTCATAACTTTTTTTTAATGATTAATAATATTCCTAAAGCAAACAATCACTAAAAATCCGCAAGGGCAACTTGTAAAATGAGCCGCGGCTAACCTGTTTTCTGCATCTACAAATAAATTTCTATTGCTCTTGCGATATTGCAAAATTAAAGAACTAAAATGCTGCAATCAAAACAGGTTTTGGTTCTCAATAACGAATCCAAAACGAACATTTTTGGTTGAAATAACTGCCAACAAAGGGTTTGATGCGATATCTGCTATGGCGGCCAACCGCATAAAAGAAATAAAGTAAGATAAGTTTTAATTGAACTCCCTTACTTACTATCAACATTTTAAATAATTAAACTTTCCTGTCTTAACAAAGCATGTAGCTTATAAAGCTTATATTGAATAGTTGCAACTTTTACCTCGTCAAAGGCTCGCGTAATTTTTTAAGCATTAATAGCATTTCGAAATACAGTTACCTATAGTAAAATTTCCAATTTCATTTCTATTCATTCATGGTGATTAGTCTCTAATACTACTTTGGAGTTTAATGCTATCAAATACAAATAACCGCAAGAAATAATGCCTAAAAAATTAAAATTCAATAAGAAAAATCAAACAGATTTTTTATCCACTTTAAAAAAACGGGTAGACCTGTATTTTTCTGACAAAGAAATATCAAAGCATGCAAATCCTTTAATGGTATTTAAAACTGTATTCTTCTTATCTCTCACTCTAGGACTCTACCTCCTCATTATCACTTCTGCATTTTCGCTTCTAATAAGTTTGTTTCTTGCTATTGTACTGGGAATGTCTATGGCTTTTGTTGGTTTCAATGTTTGTCATGATGCGCTGCATGGGGCCTACTCCCGCAATAAAAATGTGAATAAATCTCTTGGATTTATTTTTAATATAATTGGTGCCAATCCTTACGTATGGAAGCTTACTCATAACGTAGTGCATCATAGTTATACTAATATTGTAAATCATGACGAAGACATAGAGATAGCTCCGGGATTAATTCGAGTGCATGAGTCTGATAAGTACAATTCCTTTCAGCGTTTTCAACACATTTATGCTTTTTTCTTGTACACGCTTACTACTCTTTCATGGTTCTTTCGCAAAGACTATCTGAAATTTTTTAAGAAAGAAATTGGAAGTTCCCATACAAACAAACATCCCAAAATAGAATACTTTAATTTGTTTTTCTACAAGCTGGTTTATTATTTCCTTTTTATCATTCTTCCCTTACTGGTAATAGATCTTTCATGGTGGCAGTTTCTCATTGGTTACCTTGCTATGAATTTCGCAGAAAGTCTTGTGCTGGGTCTTGTGTTTCAACTAGCGCATGTGGTAGAAAATACGGAAATAACCGAAGCCGGAACTAATAATCTTATGGAAGATTCCTGGGCTGTACATCAGCTAAAAACGACTGCAAATTTTTCTGCCCGCAGCTCTATTGCAGCTTTCCTTTGTGGCGGGCTCAATATGCAGGTAGAGCATCATTTATTCCCCAGGATTTGCCACGTACATTACCCACAACTATCCGTTATAGTTCAACAAACTGCAGAAGACTTTGACCTGCCTTACCACAGCAATAAGACTTTTGGGGCAGCAATAAAATCACATTATTACTTATTGAAAAGGTTGGGAAAGCGTCCTTTGGCGGCTTAAGACAAATACATTCTAGACAATAATTATCATAAAGAATTCGCAGGTACAATTATTAAAGCTTCGCTGACTTATTCTTAGCCTTCTTTCGTATTACATCCTGCACATTCACGCCACTTATTTTGCTTTCAAGCCAGGAGATTACATCCAAGTATACAAATGCCCGGCTTTCCAGTGGATTGCCTTCATATTTTTTCAACTTCAACAATAGTTTTTCAAACTCTGGTTTGAGCGCATGAGCACCCACATGAAAAGCACGACGTAAGAAGGAAAAGACTTCTTCTTCTACTTTGCTCAGGTTTTCCATCTTAGACATGTAGCGATACACGGATTTTATAAGATATTCCAACAAATCAAAATTGCCTAGTTCATAATGTGCAATCAGGTGTAGAAGCCGGGAATAACATTGTAAGTCGGTACGCAGTTCTCCTTTGTTATTTATTACAAGATCTAAATAATCAATTGCCTTCTCATGATTACCACTGCCAAAGTAAAGGCTGGCAATTTTATAATAAAACACCAGCACCCTATGCTTATCTAAATACACCTCATATTCTTTCAGCATTTTTTCAAGAAATGGAACGAGGCGGATGCCCTTTGTAAAATTTCCTTGTAAAAAATATAGGTTTATCCTTGCCGTATATAAGTACTGATAAGCAAGAATGCGGTTCATTTCATTCTCTTGCAAAAATTTCTGTTTAGTAAATTTTTCAAATGCGGCAATGCAACTGGCAAGCTTATCTACATTCATTAGGCTAAACTGTGCATTCATCAGGTTATGCACGCCTTTTATATAACTGGATGTTTCTACTTTTACTAGCTCGGGAAAAAGTGAAAACACATCTACCCATTTCTGCGTATACCGGTAATAATGCAGGAAATCTTGCCGGATAAAAGCATACCATACATGACACTGATACAAATACAATTTCTCATAAAAACCCTCCGCCCCCAGGGCGTCTGCAGGTAATTCTTTTTCAAAATATTTCTGGAGACTGTTTAGGTCTTTTGCATTCCGGGCATGACCGTTTTTTATGTACCAGCTATATAACTGTAAAGAAAGGTTGGATAATTGGTTTACTAAAGTTAGCTGTTTGTTTACCTCATCAGACTCTACACATAAGCTGTCTGCCCTATCCTGCATACTTCTTGTAATAAACAATGTTTCTATTTTTTTCTCAAAAAATAAAGTCTGTTGTAGCAAAGTAAGTTGATGGTAAGCCTTAGCCGTTTCCTTAATACGAGCAAGCATTTTCAGGCTTTGGTGATAAAGGCCTTTATTATAAAGAATTTTAGCATGGTCCATCTGCTCCCGCAGTTGGATGTCGATGTTATTTTCGTCATTGAGCAGTCGTAGACTTGCAAGAAGTTGCTTGTACAGGTTTGCCTTTATATTGGAAAGTTGAAGCTTCGTTATGGTTTTGGCCTTCTGTAATAAATCCTTCTCTTCATATATAGACATTTTATCCAAGGCATCAAAAAGCAGTACTACTTTTAGGTCACTGCTTGCAGTATTTCGCTTGGCATACAACTTAAAATTTCGCTTTTCGCTCTTTTCCAGCGACTTCACCAAGAGAAATAAAGCGTCTGATGTGCGGTTGGACATTGTAATTAAAAAATTTATAATCTAATACAGCTAAGGGTTTCCGCCTATGCGCAGCCCGTTAGAGGCTGTAAAGTGTAAGCTATTATGATTTCCCTCTACGCTATATCACCGGTAATTTAGTGGGTTAATAAGTTGCTCTCTAGTAAATATACAAAAGTAAGCAGCCTATATTTTTTCTAACGTATTTATTTAGAATTATGGAAAAAGGGAAAGTGCACATTTTTGATACCACACTCCGCGATGGAGAACAGGTGCCCGGTTGCAAACTAAACAGTAAAGAGAAGTTGAATCTGGCACTTAAGCTCGAGGATCTGGGCGTGGATATAATAGAAGCAGGATTTCCTATTTCATCTCCCGGCGACTTTGATGCTGTGGAGCAAATATCTAAAACAGTAAAAAATGTAACAGTTTGTGGTCTTACCCGTGCTGTACAAAAAGATATAGAAGTGGCCGCTCAGGCATTAAAATACGCAGTGCGCCCACGAATCCATACAGGAATTGGCACTTCTGATTTACACATCAAAGCAAAATTTAACTCTAATAGAGAAGACATTTTCCAACGAGCAATACAAAGTGTAAGGTGGGCAAGAAATTTTACAGATGACGTAGAGTTTTATGCTGAAGATGCAGGAAGAACCGATAATGAATACCTGGCGCAGGTTATTGAAGGGGTAATAAAAGCTGGTGCCACCGTTGTAAATATTCCTGACACAACTGGCTATTGCTTGCCGCACCAGTACGGTGAAAAAATACAATACCTTATAAATAATGTACCTAATATAAATAATGCAATCATCTCCTGTCATTGTCATAATGATTTAGGTATGGCTACGGCTAACTCCATAGCAGGTGTTATAGCCGGAGCAAGACAAATAGAATGTACAATAAATGGAATAGGCGAAAGAGCGGGAAATACCTCACTGGAAGAAGTGGTAATGGTAATAAAACAACACCAGCACCTGGGATTGCATACAAATACAAAAGCAGAACAACTTAATCCTATTAGTCGCTTTGTAGCAGATACCATGCGGATGCCGGTACAAGCTAATAAGGCTATCGTGGGCAGTAATGCCTTCTCTCATTCTTCTGGCATACACCAGGATGGATTCTTGAAAAATACACTAACCTACGAAATCATAGCGCCCGAAGAAGTAGGTGCAGATAGTTCAAGAATTGTATTAACAGCAAGAAGCGGCAGAAGCGCTTTAGCGCATCGTTTTCAAAATCTAGGATTTGAATTTGACAAAAAAGATATAGATATTTTGTACGATGAATTTGTGCAAGTAGCAGATATAAAAAAAGAAGTAGAAGATGCAGATTTATCAGTCTTAGCAAAACAATATCAATATAAGGGAGCAGTAGCATAGTTGAAGCATCGAGTTAGAAACAGAGAAGAATCTGATAAATAAAAAGATAAATGAGCAAAACACTATTTGAAAAAATTTGGGAAAAGCACATCGTAAAGACAATTGATGATGGGCTATCCGTTTTATATATCGACAGGCATTTTATTCATGAAGTGACCAGTCCGCAAGCCTTTACGGGCTTGAATAAGAGAGGCATTAAAGTTTTAAGACCCAAGCAGACCATTGCCACGGCGGATCATAATGTCCCTACAATAAACCAGCACTTGCCTATAAAAGAAGAACTAGGCAGACTACAGGTAGAAGCACTCACAAAAAATTGTGCACAACATGATATCGAATTGTATGGCCTCGGCCACTCTCTGCAGGGAATAGTACACGTAATAGGTCCGGAGCTAGGAATTACACAACCCGGCATGACGATAGT
Source organism: Ferruginibacter sp. (assembly GCA_037968795.1). Taxonomy (GTDB): domain Bacteria; phylum Bacteroidota; class Bacteroidia; order Chitinophagales; family Chitinophagaceae; genus Ferruginibacter. Next base: position 16,763 of record JBBKWE010000248.1, on the reverse strand, counting down.
GTGCGGAGATAGCCACACTTCTACCCACGGTGCCTTTGGTACCATTGCCTTCGGAATAGGAACCAGCGAGGTAGAAATGGTTTTTGCATCTCAGTGCATCTTGCAGAGCAAACCAAAACTGATGCGGATAACGGTAAATGGCACTTTGGGCAAAGGAGTAGTTTCAAAAGATATTATACTTCATATCCTATCAAAAATTACAGCAAGTGGTGCCACGGGATATGCGGTAGAATTTGCAGGTACAGCTATAACAGCGCTGAGTATGGAAGCAAGAATGACTATTTGTAATATGAGTATAGAAATGGGTGGTCGCTGCGGTTTGATTGCACCCGATGAAACAACCTTTAATTACATAAAAGGAAGGCCGTTTGCCCCCACGGGAGAGGATTGGGTAAATAAACTGGCAGACTGGAAAGAATTATTTTCTGATACAGATGCCCCATTTGATAAAGAAATTATTATCAATGCAGAGGAGATTGAACCCATGATTACTTATGGTACCAATCCGGGAATGGGTATTGGTATTTCTCAAAAAATTCCGACGGCAGATACAATAAGCGAAAATGACAAATCGGGCCTGGCAAAATCACTAGGTTATATGGGTCTGACTGCAGGGCAGGCCATCGTTGGTCAAAAAATAGATTATGTTTTTATAGGTAGCTGCACAAATTCGCGAATAGAAGATCTGAGAATGGTTGCTTCTTTTGTAAAAGGAAAAAGCAAAGCGAAAGACGTAGAAGTATGGATTGTACCAGGCAGCAAGCAGGTAGAAGCACAAGCGATAGAAGAAGGACTGGACAAAGTTTTTGCTAAGGCAGGTTTTATGCTCAGACAACCAGGTTGCTCGGCATGCCTGGGAATGAATGAAGATAAAATTCCCGCAGGCAAGTACTGCATAAGCACAAGCAACAGAAACTTTGAAGGCAGGCAGGGTGCGGGAGCGAGAACTTTGCTGGCAAGCCCGCTCTCTGCGGCGGCGGCAGCCATTACAGGAGTAGTGTCGGATGTAAGAGAATTAATGAATTAGTAAAATAAAAAATGGAAGCGTTCAAAATTATAAAAAGTCGGTTTGTCCCTATAAATATTGAAAATATAGATACGGATCAGATAATACCTGCCCGGTTCTTAAAGGCGACAACAAAAGATGGCTTCGGCAAAAATCTTTTCCGAGACTGGCGGTACGAAGAAGATGATATGGAAAAACCAAAAGCAGATTTTGCACTCAATCAGTCGCAGTATAGTGGCAAAATATTAGTGGCGGGGAAGAACTTTGGCTGTGGCTCCTCTCGCGAACATGCTGCCTGGTCTATTCTTGATGCCGGTTTTAGAGTAGTAGTTTCAAGTTTTTTTGCAGATATATTTAAAAACAATGCCTTAAATAATGGCGTATTGCCCGTGCAGGTTAGCGACGAGTTATTGCAAAACATATTCGAGCAAGAAAACAATACAGAACTTATTGTAGACTTAGAAAAACAAACTATTACTATAGCAAATTCTAATGCTAATAAAGAAGCAGCTACACTGGAGTCTGAGACATTTGACATAAATAGCTACAAGAAAAACTGCTTACTAAATGGCTATGATGATATTGATTATCTAATAAGCTTAAAAAGTGAAGTACAACAATTTGAAAAATCTACAACATAATTAACCATGATAAAGAAAATAACAGTAATAGAAGGTGATGGCATTGGCCCGGAAGTGACAAGGCAGGCAGTAAATGTATTAAATGCAATTGCTAAGTTTTACGGGCACGATTTTTTTTATAGCTATTGCCTGATGGGAGCCATTGCAATAGACAAAACCGGCGAGCCCCTTCCTGATGCCACGGTAGAAAGCTGCCTGAATAGCGATGCAGTTTTATTTGGGGCAATCGGTCATCCTAAATATGACAATGACCCGGAAGCTAAAGTACGACCAGAACAAGGTTTGCTTAAACTGAGAAAGTCATTGCAGTTGTACGCAAACATTAGACCTGTAACTACCTACAGCCCGCTGCACCACCTCTCTCCATTAAAAACCAAAAATATTGAAGGAGTTGATATCATGATTTTCCGCGAACTCACCGGAGGAATATATTTTGGCAAGAAAGAATTAAACGCAGAAGGCACTATTGCTTCTGATGAATGCATTTATAGCCGGGAAGAAATAGAAAGGATAGCCCACCTGGCATTTAAGTCTGCTCAGAAAAGAAAAAATAAATTGACGCTGGTAGATAAGGCTAATGTTTTAGAAACATCGAGGCTTTGGAGAAAAGTAGTGCAAGAGATTGCGCAGCACTATCCCAAAGTTGCAGTAGATTATATGTTTGTAGACAATGCAGCCATGCAAATAATCCTGAACCCAAAGCAATTTGATGTAATGCTTACAGAGAATATGTTTGGCGATATCATAAGCGATGAAGCAAGTGTTATTTCTGGCTCATTGGGTCTATTGCCTTCTGCTTCTGTAGGAGCAAGTGTGGCATTGTTTGAACCTATTCATGGCTCCTACCCACAGGCTACAGGTAAAGATATTGCTAACCCCATTGGTTCAATCCTGTCTGCGGCAATGATGCTCGATCATTTAAATATGATAGAGGAGGCCAGTATAATAAGAGAAGCAGTGGAGTGGACATTCACAAATTATTTTGTCACTAAAGATATCGATGCAGTCAATTTCTATTTCACATCTACGATAGGCGAACTTATATGTGATTATATAAGTGGCAATGTGCCTGGCTCGGGTAATAAGGAAAACAAAGAGCTGAGAAAATCAACGATAATTTAAGACCAGATAACAGCACGAGGCTTTTCTGATAAAAAAAAACAACTACTAGATGTATTACAACAAAAACACGATAATTTACTTCAATGGAAAATATGTAAAAGCTGCAGAAGCTTCCGTAGATCTTTATTGTCAATCCTTACATTATGGCTATGCCGTATTTGAAGGCATAAGATCCTACGAAATAAATGAAGAAACTAAAATTTTTAAAGCTAAAGAACATTACGAAAGGCTGCAATACTCTGCATCAGTAATGAAAATCCCTTTTAATTACAGCTTAGAGCAGTTAACCAAAATAAGCTACGAAGTTTTACAACGCAATAATTTAACTAACGCATACTTACGACCGCTATTGATTTGCCCACCTAGTATGAGCTTGGTTGCAGCTAAGGAATCTTTCCTCACTATTCAGGCATGGGAGTGGGGAAATTATCTTGCCAATGAAGTGCGCCTCATGACCTCGCCTTACCAGCGCCCAAACCCCAAAGCATTTCATATAGAAGCTAAAGTAAGTGGGCATTATGTAAATTCCATTATGGCTTGCCAGGACGCAAAAGATAAAGGCTATGATGAAGCATTATTGCTTGATGCTGATGGCTTTGTAGCGGAAGGGCCAGGAGCAAATATATTTTACGAAAAAGACGGAAAATTATTCACACCTGCCACAGGTAATATCCTGCCGGGTATTACCAGAGCTACAATTATAGAAATCTGCAATGAATTGAATATTCCTGTCACTGAAAAATTATTTACAGTAGAAGAAATGAAGCAAGCAGATACAGTGTTTTATTGTGGAACTGCAGCAGAGGTCGTAGAAGTAGCATCGCTTGATGAAACCGTTTTCCCTCAAAAGTGGGAAGCATCTCTGAGCGCACAATTGCAAAAAGCTTACAAAGCAAAAGTTTTAGAACAATCTTATAACCAAAAACTGGCAACCGTATGAGTGAAATTAATAAATATTCGAAAACACTTACACAAGATGTGACGCAGCCAGGAGCACAGGCAATGTACTATGCTATTGGTTTTAAGGAAGAAGATTTCCATAAAGCACAAGTAGGAATTGTGAGTATGGGCTGGGATGGTAATCCATGCAATATGCATTTAAATGATCTGGCAACTAAGATCAAAGAAAATATAAATAAAACAGAAGGCTTGTTGGGGCTGCGCTTCTACACAATAGGGGTGAGTGATGGTATAAGTATGGGAACAGATGGCATGCGATATAGTCTTGTAAGTCGCGATCTTATTGCAGATAGCATAGAAACCAATGCAGGTGCTCAGTACTACGATGCATTGATTACCGTACCAGGCTGTGATAAAAATATGCCTGGGTCTATCATGGCTTTGGGCAGACTCAATCGTCCTTCTATCATGCTTTACGGCGGCACCATATCCCATGGCCATTATAAAGGCGAAGACTTAAATATTGTTAGTGCTTTTGAAGCTTTGGGCCAAAAAATTGCTGGTAACTTAAGCGAGGGAGATTTTAAAGGAATCGTACAAAACTCTTGCCCGGGTGCAGGTGCCTGCGGTGGCATGTACACGGCAAATACGATGGCAAGTGCCATAGAGGCTTTGGGTATGAGCCTTCCCTACTCTTCTTCTAATCCTGCCCTAAGTGCGGAAAAACAAAAAGAATGTGAAGATGCGGGAGAGGCTATAAAACTATTATTAGAGAAAGATATTAAACCCTCCGACATAATGACCCGTAAGGCATTTGAAAATGCTATTACAGTGGTGATGGCGCTGGGGGGAAGTACGAATGCAGTCTTGCATCTTATTGCCATGGCAAAGTCAATTGATGTGCCGCTTACGCAGGATGACTTTCAAACCATCAGCGACAAAGTTCCCTTGCTGGCAGATATGAAACCGAGTGGCAAGTATATGATGGAAGACCTTCATCAACATGGAGGTGTGCCTGCGGTAATGAAATATTTGCTAAGCAAAAATTTATTGCATGGTGATTGCCTTACTGTAACAGGAAAAACAGTTGCAGAAAATTTAGAAACTGTGCCTGCACTTGATTTTGAAAAACAAAAAATCATTATGCCGCTCGAAAATCCAATAAAGGCAAGTGGGCATTTACAAATACTGTATGGCAACCTTGCAGAGAAAGGAAGTGTAGCAAAAATAACCGGTAAGGAAGGAGAAAAATTTGAAGGCCCCGCCCGGGTTTTTGATGGAGAGCAAGCAGTGATAAAGGGAATCTCAGACGGAAAAGTTTTTTCTGGAGACGTAGTTGTAATAAGGAATATAGGCCCTAAAGGTGCACCGGGTATGCCCGAGATGCTTAAGCCTACCGGAGCAATTATAGGCGCAGGCTTAGGAAAGGATGTTGCCTTAATTACAGATGGTAGATTTAGCGGAGGCACACATGGTTTTGTGGTAGGACATATCACTCCGGAGGCATTTGATGGAGGATTGATTGGTTTAGTGAAGGATGATGATATTATAGAAATAGATGCCGTAAATAATAAACTTACACTCAAAGTATCTGAAGAAGAAATTGCTGAAAGAAAAAAGAACTGGAAGCAACCAGCGTTGAAAGCAACTAAAGGAATTTTATTTAAGTATGCACAGCACGTAAAGTCTGCCGACCAGGGTTGTGTTACAGACGAAGCATAAAAAAAGTTATGGAAGCAGTAGAATTGAAAATAGACAAAATAGAAGCGAAAGCTGCTACTTCCCTTAGTGGTAGCCAGGCAGTACTGGAAGCTTTGATTGCAGAAAATGTAAAGACAATCTTTGGTTATCCTGGTGGCGCTATTATGCCCATTTATGATGCTCTATATAGTTATAAGGAAAAACTAGATCATATACTCGTTCGCCACGAGCAAGGTGCTACACATGCAGCGCAAGGATATGCGAGAACGAGCGGAGAGGCAGGAGTAGTATTTGCTACCAGCGGACCCGGTGCTACAAATTTGGTTACTGGTCTTGCAGATGCAATGATAGACTCTACGCCTATTGTGTGCATTACGGGACAGGTTTTTGCTCACTTACTGGGAACAGATGCGTTTCAGGAAACAGATATCATAAATATTACAGCCCCCGTTACCAAGTGGAATTATCAGATCACAGATGCTACGGAGATTCCTTCTGTGTTGGCTAAAGCGTTTTATATCGCTAAGAGCGGTAGACCAGGGCCAGTACTTATTGACATTACAAAAAATGCACAGCAGCAAATTTTTGACTTTGAAGGATATGTAAAATGCAACCACATACGCAGCTACCGACCAAATCCCATTATAAGAAAAGAATATATAGAAGAAGCTGCCAAACTTATTAATGAAGCTGAACGCCCCTTTGTAATTTTTGGACAAGGAATTATTTTGGGTAAAGCGGAAAAAGAATTTATCACCTTCCTGGATAAGTCTGGCATACCAGCGGCGTGGACAATTATGGGTATGAGCGCCATTCCTACAGACCACCCTTTAGCCACAGGTATGCTAGGTATGCATGGCAACTACGGACCCAATTTGCTCACCAATGAATGTGATGTATTGATTGCTGTAGGCATGCGTTTCGATGATCGCGTTACGGGCCGATTGGATAAGTATGCAAGACAAGCCAAAGTAATTCACCTGGATATTGATCCTTCTGAGATTGATAAAAATGTAAAAACTACGGTGGCGGTATGGGGCGACTGTAAGGAAACATTACCTCTACTTACAGAGCTCACAGAAAAAAAAGTATACCCGCAGTGGTTGCAAAAGTTTGAAGATTGCAAGCAAAAAGAATTCAACAAGGTTATCAAAGAAGAAATGAATCCGCAATCGGAAATACTTACGATGGGCGAAGTCATTAACATGATAAATGAACTCACCAATGCAGATTCAATTGTTGTGACCGATGTAGGACAGCACCAGATGGTGGCTTGCAGATATGCACAAATGCATCAAACAAAAAGCAATATTACCAGCGGCGGATTGGGCACTATGGGCTTTGCACTACCTGCGGCTATAGGTGCTAAGTATGGCGACCCAGACAGAACAGTCATTGCGGTGATAGGTGACGGTGGTTTTCAAATGACCTTACAGGAACTAGGTACTATCATGCAATTTGATGTGGACGTAAAAATCCTGATTCTCAATAACCAGTTTCTTGGAATGGTAAGGCAATGGCAGGAATTGTTTCACGAAAAAAGATATTCGTTTACAGATATTACCAGCCCAGACTTTATTCAATTAGCCAAAGCTTACGGCATCAATGGTAAGTCCATTTCAAAAAGAGAGGAATTAAAAAATGCTATACAAGAAATGCTTAGCCATAAAGGCTCCTTTTTATTAGAAGTAATGGTAGGGAAAGAGAACAATGTATTTCCTATGGTGCCACAGGGAAAAGGTGTGGCGGAGATTGTACTAGGTAAGGACGAGATATAAAATTTAGAATTTATTAAATAATTTTTTATGGTGAAGAAAGATTTTACAATAACGGTATACACAGAGAATCAAATTGGATTACTCAATCGTATCGCCATTATTTTTTCAAGAAGAAAAATAAATGTAGAGAGCTTGAATACTTCCCCTACTGAAGTAGAAAGTGCGCATCGCTTCACTATTGTGATTAACGAAACCGAAGAGGTTGTTATAAAATTATGCAAGCAAATAGAAAAGCAAGTAGAAGTGCTAAAAGCCTACTACAATACTGATGATGAAATTATATGGCAGGAACTAGCTTTATATAAAGTAAGTACAGATGCTGTAGCAGAAAAAGTAAAAGTAGAAAGACTTTTAAGAGCTTACGGAGCCCGCGTTGTCGTTATCAGAAAAGATTATACGGTCTTTGAAACTACCGGCCAGCGAGAAGAAACACACGGACTCATAAAAGTGCTGGAACCATTCGGCTTAATAGAATTTGTACGGAGTGCACGAGTTGCTATCATAAAAGGCAGTAGCGATTTTCATGCAAGATTAAAAGAATTTGAAAAACAAGAGCCCGGAGAAGAAGTGATAGAAAATGAATTCCTTGATAAGAATGAAGAAGTATTTACAATGTAAAAACTAATAACAATAAAACAAACCAGTAAAAAAATAGTTATGGCAAAATTAAAATTCGGTGAAGTAGAAGAAAACGTGGTAACCCGCGAAGAATTTCCCCTGAGCAAAGCACAGGACGTATTGAAAAATGAAACAGTAGCAGTAATAGGCTATGGCGTACAAGGGCCCGGACAGGCTTTAAATCAGAAAGACAATGGCATCAATGTAATTGTGGGTCAGCGTAAAAATTCTAAATCCTGGGATAAGGCAGTTGCCGATGGTTTTGTACCGGGCACTTCCCTGTTTGAAATAGAAGAAGCGCTGGAAAAAGGAACCATCATCTGCTACCTCCTTAGCGATGCTGCACAGATTGCCCTTTGGCCTACGGTACAAAAACATTTAACACCCGGTAAAGCACTATATTTTTCTCATGGCTTTGGTATTACTTTCAATGAGCAAACAGGCATCGTTCCTCCAAAAGATGTAGATGTATTCCTCGTTGCGCCAAAAGGTAGTGGTACTTCGCTCCGCAGAATGTTCTTGCAAGGCAGAGGACTAAATAGTTCGTATGCCATCTTCCAGGATGCTACAGGCAAAGCTTTTGAAAGAGTTGTTGCGCTAGGCATTGCAGTAGGAAGCGGGTACTTATTTGAAACCGATTTTAAGAAAGAAGTATATAGCGATCTTACTGGCGAGAGAGGCACACTGATGGGCGCCATACAGGGCATCTTTGCCGCTCAGTTCAAAGTACTTCGTGATAATGGGCACTCTCCTTCTGAGGCTTTCAACGAAACAGTAGAAGAATTAACCCAATCACTTATGCCACTCGTAGCAGAAAATGGAATGGATTGGATGTATGCAAATTGCTCTACTACCGCACAACGTGGAGCACTAGATTGGTGGAAGAAATTCCGTGATGCTACTGCACCTGTTTTTGAAGAACTATACGAAAGTGTAGCTACTGGCAAAGAATCACAGCGTTCTATTGACAGTAATAGCAAAGAAGATTATCGTGAAAAACTGGAAGTAGAACTAAAAGAATTACATGATAGTGAAATGTGGCAAGCAGGAAGAACAGTAAGAAGCCTTAGACCAGAGAATCAAAAATAAGGAAGCGCAAATAAAGCTATAATAGCTTTTGAAATAGTCAATAATAAATATGCAATCGCAAACAGATATCTGTTATAATCTCTCTATAAAGGATGCGGCACATCGCCTCCGAAACATCGTTCTGCGTACACCGTTACAGTATAATCAACTTCTTTCAAAAAAATACGAATGCAATATTTTTTTTAAAAGAGAAGACCTGCAAGAGGTGCGCAGTTACAAATTAAGGGGAGCCTATAATATGATGAGCCAGCTACCTGCAGAGATGCTGAACAATGGCGTGGCTTGCGCCAGTGCCGGCAATCACGCACAGGGATTTGCTTACAGTTGCAAAAAACTAAATGCTAAGGGTGTGGTTTTTATGCCAAAGATCACACCCAAGCAAAAGATAACGCAAACAAAAATGTTTGGGGAAGACTTTATTGAAGTAAGATTGGTAGGCGACACTTTTGATGATTGTGCAATTGCTGCCAAACAATTTTGTGAAGAAAAAGGAATGACATTCATACCACCGTTTGATGATATACGCATCATAGAAGGGCAAGGAACTGTGGCGGTTGAAATTCTGGAGCAATTACAAGAAGAGGAAAACGAATTTATAATTAATAATTTTCGATCGCAAACCTCCACTGTGGAATTGCCTACAGGTAGGGTGGATTTTCTATTTCTTCCCGTAGGCGGTGGTGGACTAAGTGCCGGCGTAGGCAGTTATTTTAAAACGTATTCTCCGCTTACAATAATTATAGGTGTTGAACCGGAAGGTGCACCATCTATGTTTGAGGCAATGAAAGCGGGCCACCCCGTGGAATTAAAATCTATAGATAGATTTGTAGATGGAGCAGCAGTAAAACGGGTGGGCGATATCACTTTCCCCATTTGTAAAGAGGTAATCGATGAAATACATTTAGTACCGGAAGGAAAAATCTGCACTACCATTTTAAAACTGTACAACGAGGAAGCCATAGTAGTAGAGCCTGCAGGCGCTATGAGTATAGCTGCGTTAGATGATTTTGCTAATGATATAAAAGGCAAAAATGTAGTGTGCATTGTGAGTGGTAGTAATAATGATATAGACAGAATGCAGGAGATAAAAGAAAAAAGCCTACAATATGAAGGTTTAAAACATTACTTCCTCATCAATTTTGCTCAACGGGCGGGCGCACTAAAAGAATTTGTAAATAACGTGCTGGGGCCAACAGATGATATCACACGATTTGAGTATATGCAAAAGACAAATAAAGAAAATGGTCCCGCACTGGTAGGTATAGAATTACTAAACAGGGCGGATTATGATATGTTTTTAAACAGACTGGATGATTCAAAATTTAGTTACTCAGAAATAAATAAAGATGACCAGCTGTTTGGCTATTTAATTTAATAGGGATGCTCTAATTTAGTTGTGGATAATAACTCATAAAATCACTGCTCTGGCTGCTAGCATTTTTGTATATTGAATCGATTGCCTGCATATATAAGAAATAAAGACTGTAATTGATCTTATAAAATAATAAAACAGATGACAGGCAACCAAGGTTTATACCACCCCTCTTTTGAGCATGATGCCTGCGGCATAGGTTTTGTCGCTAATATAAAAGGGCATAAATCACACCAGCACATTTTTGATGCACTCACCGTCCTAGAAAATATGGAACACCGTGGTGCTTGTGGCTGCGAGGTTAATTCTGGTGATGGTGCTGGTATAATGATTCAAACTCCGCATGAATTTTTTTTTGATGAATGTTTAAAACTAGGGGTGCATCTTCCTGCCTATGGCAGATATGCTGTGGGTATGATCTTCTTTCCGAAGGATTTACCACTAAGAGAAGAATGTCGTGAAATACTAAATCGCTCTACAGAAAAATTAGGCCTTGAAATTTTAGCCTACAGAAAAGTACCAATAAATAAAGAAGACATTGGTCCTACGGCATTAAGCGTAGAACCAGCCATGGAGCAGGTTTTTGTAGCCTGCCCGGATCATATTTCTGACCCCGAAGAATTTGAAAGAAAATTATTTATTCTCCGCAATTATGCAGCGCACCTCATCAATAGCACTGTAAGAAAAGATGACATTGGTTTTTATATAGCATCCCTGTCTTATAAAACAACGGTGTATAAAGGGCAGCTCACGAGTAAGCAGGTAAGAGAATATTTCCCAGACCTAAGTGATAAAAGACTTGTAAGTGCTTTTGGTCTTGTGCACTCTCGCTTTGCTACCAATACTTTTCCTTCCTGGAAACTGGCGCAACCTTTTCGCTACATTGCACACAATGGCGAGATAAACACACTGCAAGGAAATTTAAACTGGTTAAAAGCGGGTGAAAAAGGTTTTACTTCTCCCTACTTCTCCAAAGATGAAATGGAAATGCTTCTGCCGGTAATAATGGAAGGACAGAGCGATTCTGCCTACCTTGATAATATCATTGAGCTTCTTACACTTTGCGGTCGGTCGTTACCCCATGTGCTTATGATGCTGATACCAGAAGCCTGGGATGGGAATGAAGAAATGGACCCGGCAAAAAAGGCATTTTATGAATTCCATTCTTCCATAATGGAACCATGGGATGGCCCCGCCTCTATCTCTTTTACTAATGGTAAAATAATAGGCGCTACGCTAGATAGAAATGGTCTACGTCCTTCCCGCTATTGTGTTACCAATGATGATCGTGTAATCATGGCATCAGAAACTGGGGTACTGCCCGTAGACCCCGCGACCATAATAGAGAAAGGAAGATTACAACCGGGGAAGATGTTTGTGGTAGATATGGAGAAAGGAAAAATAATAAGTGATACAGAACTGAAAAATGAGATCTGTTCCCAGAAGCCTTATGGGGATTGGCTCAATAAATATAAGATAAGACTGGAAGAATTACCGGAGCCCAGGATAATGTTTACCCACCTGGAAGGAGATCAGATTTTTAAATATCAAAAAGCATTTGGATATTCTACTGAGGATTTGGATACCATCCTTTCTCCCATGGCGCTTGATGGCAAAGAACCTTTGGGCTCTATGGGCAACGATGCGCCGCTTGCGGCATTGAGCGATCAGCCCCAACATCTCAGCCATTATTTTAAACAATTATTTGCGCAGGTTACTAATCCCCCTATCGATCCTATTAGGGAAAGACTAGTCATGTCATTAGCTACTTTTGTGGGTAACACAGGAAATTTATTAGTGGAAGATCCGCTCACTGCGCATAGTGTTTCTTTAAAACATCCTGTCCTCAGTAATTATGCCTTAGAAAAAATTAGAAGTATAGATACTGGCTTGTTTCAATCTAAAACATTGCAGTGTTATTTTAAAGCGGACGGCCTGCCCGGCTCTTTGAAAAAAGGTTTAGATAGAATTTGTAGCTATGCAGTTGATGCCGTTGAAGACGGGTTCAAGGTTCTTATTTTGCAAGACAGGGCTATTGATTCCAATCATGCACCTATACCATCACTTTTATCCACCGCTGCCATTCACCATCATCTTATCCGCAAAGGTATAAGAGGACAAGTAGGAATAATAGTAGAGGCAGGCGATGCCTGGGAAGTACACCATTTCGCTTGTCTCATTGGTTTTGGCGCCACCGCCATCAATCCTTACCTGGCGCTATCTTCTATAAGAAACATGAAAGAATCTGGTAAACTTAAAACAGATCAAAGCCAAGATGAGTTAAAGAAAAATTACATAAAAGCAGTGAACAATGGCTTACTGAAAGTTTTTTCTAAAATGGGGATTTCCACTTTGCAATCTTACCAGGGAGCACAAATTTTTGAAATACTCGGAATTAATAAAACAGTGGTAAACAAATATTTCACAGGGACCATTTCCAGAATAGAAGGATTGGGTCTTGATGAAATAGCGAGGGAATATTTAGCAAAACACTTTTTTGCATTTAGCAAAAAAGATATTCCAGCAGATAGGCTTCCAGTGGGTGGGGTGTACCAGTGGAAGAGGAAAGGAGAATTTCATTTATTTAACCCCCAAACAATTCACTTGTTGCAGCATGCCACTAAGATGAATGACTACAAAACTTTTAAGAAATATTCTAAACTGGTAAATGACCAAAGTGAAAAAGCATGCACTTTACGAAGCATGTTCGACTTCAAAAAAACAATGGCATCCATTTCCATAGATGAAGTAGAAGCTGCAGAAAATATCTTTAAACGATTTGCAACTGGTGCTATGAGCTTTGGTTCCATTTCCTGGGAAGCCCATACTACATTAGCCATTGCCATGAACCGTCTTGGAGGAAAAAGCAATACCGGCGAGGGAGGCGAGGATGATAAAAGATATGGGCGCATGGCGAATGGAGATTCTATGCGAAGCTCCATTAAGCAAGTAGCGTCTGGTAGATTTGGTGTTACAAGTTTATACTTAACGGAAGCAGATGAGTTACAAATAAAAATGGCGCAGGGGGCAAAACCCGGCGAAGGAGGCCAGTTACCCGGCCATAAGGTAAATGACTGGATAGGTAGAGTACGACATGCTACTCCCGGCGTGGGACTTATATCTCCCCCGCCCCATCACGATATCTATTCCATAGAAGATCTGGCACAATTAATTTATGATTTAAAAAATGCTAATCGAAAGGCAAGAATAAGTGTAAAGCTGGTAAGTAAAGCAGGTGTAGGAACCATTGCTGCCGGCGTTACAAAAGCAAAAGCGGATGTGGTTTTAATCTCTGGTCATGATGGCGGTACAGGTGCATCTCCACTCAGCTCTATAAAACATGCAGGATTACCATGGGAGCTGGGGCTTGCAGAAACACAACAAACGCTTGTAAAAAATAAATTAAGAAGCCGCGTAGTAGTGCAGGCAGACGGGCAGATGAAAACCGGAAGAGATATTGCCATTGCAACCTTGCTGGGTGCAGAAGAATGGGGCATAGCTACTGCCGCTCTTATTGTGGAAGGCTGCATCATGATGCGAAAATGCCACATGAATACTTGCCCTGTGGGGGTAGCTACGCAAGATCCGGAACTGCGAAACAGATTTACGGGTGACCCGGATCATGTTGTCAATTTTTTTAAAATGATAACGCAGGAGTTGAGAGAAATAATGGCGGATCTAGGATTTAGAACAATAGATGAAATGGTAGGCCAGGTGGGCAATCTGGAAGTAAGAGAAAATATTGAACATTGGAAATATAAAAACATTGACCTTTCTGCTGTGCTCTACATGGAACCAAATTCTATATACTCGCCGCTGCGCTGCACAGAAGAACAAGATCACGGATTAGAAACCTGCCTCGATTGGAAATTGCTTGAAGCCGCTGCAGCCGCAATTGAAAATCAGGAAAAAGTAACAGCATCATTTCCCATAATAAATACAGACCGCACGGTAGGTTCTATTCTCTCAAATGAGATAACGAAAAAATACAAAGCTGCAGGATTACCAGATGATACTATTCATTTTAAATTTAAAGGAACAGCCGGTCAAAGTTTTGGCGCATTTAATACTAATGGAATCACTTTAGAACTGGAAGGTGACGCCAATGACTATTTTGGGAAAGGACTAAGCGGTGCGAGGTTAATAATATATCCTTCTAAAAATGCAACTTATGTTCCTGAAGAAAATAGTATCATAGGCAATGTGGCTTTCTACGGAGCTACCGCCGGCGAGGCTTTCATAAGAGGCAAGGCAGGTGAAAGATTTTGTGTACGCAATTCAGGAGCCAATGTAGTTGTAGAAGCCATAGGAGATCATGGCTGCGAGTATATGACAGGCGGCAGAGTGCTTATCCTGGGAGATACCGGAAGAAATTTTGCAGCAGGCATGAGTGGTGGTATTGCTTATGTGTATGATATAAAAGCAAAATTTGCCGACAACTGCAACACAGAAATGGTAGACCTTGAGAGATGTGACATGCAAGACAGAAATGAATTGCAAAGGATGCTGCAAAAACATTTTGACTACACAGGAAGCACTGTGGCTAAGTTTATTCTGGAAGATATAGACAACCAGATGCAACATTTTGTAAAAGTATTCCCTACAGATTATAAGAGGGCATTGCAGAATATGAACACAGCATCAGAAAAAGAACTTAGTTCCAAAAATTGATGCAACTGCAAATAAAAAATACCACAAATCCCGAAGGGATTAAACATTAATAACATGGGGGACAACCCGATAGCAAAACGTCGGGTAGCAACCCGATGGGAACGCGGGTAACAACCCGGAAAAAAAATACCTCCATGGGCAAACCAACAGGATTTAAAGAATTTACAAGAGAACTACCTAGCAAGCAACCGGTGCAGGAAAGGCTGCAGCACTATAAGGAATTTGTACAGCCCTACTCCGATGAAAAATTAAATGAACAAGCCAGCCGCTGTATGGACTGTGGTGTTCCGTTTTGTCACAACGGTTGCCCCCTGGGAAATGTGATTCCAGAGTTTAATGATGCCGTGTACAAGCAGGATTGGAAAGATGCTTATGATATCTTAAATTCAACCAATAATTTCCCGGAATTTACAGGTCGTATATGCCCTGCTCCCTGCGAAACCGCTTGCGTATTAGGCATAAACCAACCAGCAATAGCTATAGAAGAAATAGAAAAACACATTATAGAAATTGCTTTTGCCAAAGGACTTGTAACCGCACATAAACCCAATGTACTTACCGGCAAGAAAGTAGGAGTGATAGGCAGCGGGCCTGCAGGTCTTGCCGCAGCTGCACAATTAAATTATGCAGGACATGCCGTCACCGTTTTTGAAAGAGATGAAGCTCCGGGAGGATTACTGCGCTACGGCATACCAGATTTTAAGCTAGAGAAATGGGTGATAGATAGAAGAATAAAACTACTGGAAGAAGAAGGCATTGTATTTAAATGCCTTGCCAATGTAGGTGTAAACGTAAACATCAACGATTTACTAAGGGAATACAACGCAATCATTTTAGCAGGCGGCAGTACTATCCCTAGAGACTTATCTATCCCCGGAAGAGAATTGAACGGTGTGCACTTTGCAATGGACTTTTTAAAACAAAGTAATAAAAGAGTAGCAGGTAAAGATTTTCTTGCTAATGCCTCTATAGAAAGTAATATACTTCCCGAAGCACTTACCGCTACTGGCAAAAACGTAGTGGTAATAGGCGGTGGAGACACGGGGAGCGATTGTGTGGGTACATCTAACAGGCAGGGAGCAAAATCTGTTACTCAATTTGAGTTGATGCCGAAGCCTCCAAATGAGAGAAATGAATACATGCCATGGCCATCTTACCCCATGATAATGAAAACGACTTCCTCGCATGAAGAAGGCGCTGCCAGGGAATGGGCAATAGCTACTAAAGAATTTGTGGGAGATGAAGCAGGAAATCTAAAGGCACTAAAACTCGTAAACCTCGAATGGAAAATAGTAGATGGCAGGCCGGCAGAGTTTGTAGAAATTCCCGGCAGCGAAAGAAAAATCCCCTGCGAACTAGCATTACTAGCCATGGGATTCTTGCACCCACAGCATGAAGGAGTAATCAATCAACTCGGAATAGGAATTGATGAAAGAGGAAATGTAAAAGCTACAGAAACAAATTACCAAACTAATATAGCCAAGATATTTACCGCAGGTGATATGCGAAGAGGCCAGAGCCTTGTAGTATGGGCTATAAGCGAGGGACGAGAATGTGCTCGCAGCGTAGATGAATTTCTTAATGAAAATGTGAGTATTCTGGGATCAAAAGATAGTCCTTTACATTTTCAGTTGTTGTAGGGCAATGAAACTTCAGCACCTCCCGGAATTTAAAAAAGGAGTGTATTAGTTATGGTATTTCAGCGAATAAATGCAACGTGAGATAAAGTTATAAAACCAGATTCAGTAAAAAAACATTGCATAAAACTCACCAAAATGTAGTGTTTGTACAAAAAACACATCAAACCCTAATTACAAATATCCTCAATTTACACTGAACTACATATTCTATATATAAATATGTAT
>JBBKWE010000247.1:0-17800 GCA_037968795.1 Ferruginibacter sp. | reverse complement strand
AGTGCCGTGCAGGAAAAACAACTTACTACCTGTGCAGACAATATAACCGCGCTAGAAATAGAAGGCAGTTTTGATGACTGCCAGGCTATCGTAAAAACCGCTTTTCTGGATAGCGACCTCACAGCCAGGTATAATTTTACCAGTGCCAATAGTATAAATGTAGCTAGGTGGCTGCCGCAGCAGCTGTACTATTTCTTTGCCATGCAGCAGTGGACAGAAAAGTTTCCTCCCGTCGTAAGCGTACCCAGTGGCAACGTAGGAAATATTTGCGCCGGACTACTTGCCAGGCAAACGGGATTAGGTTTAGGACATTTTATAGCCGCCTGCAATGCAAATGATACCGTAAGCAAATACTTGCAAACAGGAGAAGAACCAGATAAAAAATCTGTACCTACCCTAAGCAATGCAATGGACGTAGCGAAGCCTAGCAACCTGGTAAGAATGAAGTTGCTGTTTAAAAACGACTTTAATGCACTTACCGAAAACCTTAGCGGCGAAACCGTAACCGATGAGTCTACCCAGGAAACCATGAAAGCGGTGTATGAAAAATATAATTATGTACTAGACCCACACGCTGCCGTAGCTTATTTTGCTTTAGACAAATACTTACAAGACCACCCCACAGAAAAAGGCATCATACTAGAAACGGCACACCCCGTAAAGTTCCCGGACTCAGTAGCAGAAGCCATAGGCAAAGCCGTGCCACTACCAGAGAGAATGCAGGCGATCATGTTAAAGGAGAAAAGGAGTGTTGTGTTGGCGGCGGATTATGAGGCGTTTAAGGGGTTTATGATGGTTAAGTAAAAGCACATGAAAATAATTTGCAATTAAATTATAGAGCAAGCCGTTGACTGCATAGAATTCTTAACATAGTGCGACAAAAAATGAAGAGATTCCTAAGTCGTCATAGAGTAGTGGGAAGCTTTTGCTTTTGCGGCTATATCTATATGTTGCCACTCTTACAAGAGAAATCATATGAATTAATTGCTTTACATTTACAATGAAAACAATTATTGCAAACAGGTTAATATATGCTTAGTGATGAAGCAAAACACAAATTACAAGATATCATTATCGGAACGGCCATCTCATGGCAAAGAGATAATGGCACGACAACCCGTAATTTCCCTTGCAGAAGCTATCGCCCAGGTAGAACGATTAAAAAAGAATTCAACCATAGCACTATCCTTAAAGAAAAACAGATAAAACAGATGCCATTCGCCAAAATTGTCTGCTTAAATTAATGAAAGCGATTCTACCTCCTATCCAAAAAATCCTGATAAGCATTCTGCGTTATCGCTTTCCCCAAAGAATCTAAATAGGAAGAAACATTCCTTTCCAATAATATTGATTTGTTTCCTGTAAGGTCATACACGAGTGTTCCCTGCTTATTCATAATTCCGAAGCCGTTATTAAAATTGTACAGGGCGTACTGCTTATCAGAGGAATTGAAAATGTTTTTGCCATATTTAAAGTCAGATGTATTTGCTTTTAATAAATCCAGCAGGGTATAAGAGAAATCTATTTGAGAAGAAAAGTTATCTACTTTGATATTTGTTTTAGCCAAAGCTCCCCCAAGCCAAAGCATTGGAATTTGAAATTTCTTCGGTCCGTTAAACTCGCCTTTATGCTCCGGCATTCCATGTCCGTGATCTGCCATGATTACTATTAGCGTATTTTTCCACCAGGGTTGCTTTTTTGCATTTTCTATAAACTCCCCTAGTACCTTGTCCGTGTAAGAATGTGCAGACCTGAATTTATTTACCTCCGTGTTTTTGCCAAACTTATAATCCTGAGGAAACTCAAAAGGCTCATGGCTAGATAAGGTCAATAAAATTTTAAAGAAAGGTTCTTCTACAGTCTTACTTAGGTCTTCTGTAAATCGTTTTAACAGCACATGATCGTGTACACCCCATTTGGAGTTCCAATCTTTCTTATCAAAAACGTTACCATCCGTAAAATCGGAAATACCTCCATTGCGGAGATAGGTATTCATGTTCCCAAAATTTAAATCGCCTCCGTAGTAAAAGGAAGTCTTGTATCCGAGGTCCATCATCTTTTGTGATAAGAAAGGCAGCTTTCTCGTTTTTGCCGGCATTTTCATAATGCTCTTTGTGGGTTGCGGATAGTAGCCACTCAGAATTGCCGGAATTCCCTTATCTGTTCTATCTCCGTTTCCATAGAAATTTGTAAATAAAATTCCCTCATTTGACAGACGGTTCAGGTTCTCGGTGACAGTAGGTTCCCCTCCTAAAGATCCTACAAGCTTTGCAGTTAAGCTTTCCCACACTATTAAAATTACGTTGGGCTTCGCCGTATTTAAAATGCTATCGCCATCAGCTGTTAGTAGCAGACTACGGGTTTTATTTATGACAGATTCAGCTTCGTCTTTATTGTAAAATATATAAGGGTTTTTATCTTCTGCTCTTTTCGTAATGGCATTAAAAAAATTCCAGCCAAAATTTATGGCGGCATGATTTGCAAACATCTTATCAGAGAAATAAACATTGCTTTCATTTACAGGAATGGTTTGCAATCCGCCACGAAGCGGAATGATAAGCGCTCCTGCCAAAATAAGAAAGACGGGTATCTGAACCCACTTTCCTTTAGAAATACGACTGGCATACAGCTGCATTCTTCTCCGATATAAAATAATAAAAGCAGCAGTAAGTAGGAGCCAAAATACTAATCCCAAAATCAACTGAAAACCGGAAACACTTGCCAGCATTACTTCCGGCGTATTAATGTACGTGAGGAAAGTTGCATCAAGACGAGTACCCCAGGGCTTGTAGAGTCCTAAATCAATCACTAGCATTACATTGATAATAAGGAGGACAAAGAAAGTATAGTACTTAATGATTTTTGCAATGATAACTGGCGAAAGAAAAACGGTAAAGACAATTAATAAAAAAGGCAAGATGGAAAGATAGCTTGCAAATGAACAATCTAATTGAAAGCCGTGATAGAAGGTTTTTAAAGCCGTCAGAAATCCAATTTCTTCAGTTTTAGCAAAATAATACCCAAGAAATATTATGCGAGCGACTACGAAATACAAAATCCAAAAGAGGAAATAGTAGCAACAAAAAAGAAACCTTGTCAATGCGTTATTCATCTTTTATTAATTTATTATTGCCTTCGAGCAAACCCGTGCTTCCTCATATCTTACCTCAGTTTACAACATGTATCACTTTATATTAAACATCGCGGGGTGGATTAAATTACCTCTCAATGCATTGTTGTAATACTTCATAAACTCTTTTCTTTCAATATCAGTGAGACTACTCGTATCTAAAGTGTCGTCAGCACTAGTGTAGTTCTTTTCGAAATAAACATCCACTATATCGAGATTAGCCTTTACATGATTATTACTATCTACCATATATTTCGCTATAGGTATGATACGCCCAGATTCGTAATCCAAATACATAATTTTTAATTCGGAATATGCCTCCAGGTCGCCACTCCTCGCTTTGATTAATAATACTTCTTCGCTTTCGTTGCGTTCATTCATAGAACGAACACAAGAGTGTAAAAAAGGAAAAAGAAATACAATAATGCATTTGCTTATTTTTCTAATCACCATTTTCTAACTAATTACAAATTATAAGAGTTTCGTTAGGAAAAATCTTTATTAAATTTATCATCCACCCATCTCCCCCACATACCCTTCAAAAACTTTCACCACCCTTTCATTCCCTAGATTTCCGATGCTCCCTAGATGGGTATGCTCCACATTTGTATCTGCCACAAAAGTCCCCGCTTCTACCTGCGAAGACACCTGCATATAAGCTTCGCGAAATGGCACTCCGCTAAGCACTAGTTTGTTTACGGCTTCTACCGTAAAGAGATTACTATACAAAGGAGAGGATAAAATATCTTTTGATATTTCTATGTGCTCCAGCATATCTTTTGCTATAGAAAGACAATCTTTCAAAGTAAATATTGCCGGGAACAGACATTCTTTCGTAAGCTGGAAGTCTCGCTGGTAGCCACTTGGCAGATTGCTTAGCAATAAAGTAAGTTCATTAGGCAAGGCTTGTATGCGATTGCATTTTGCTCTTATGAGTTCAAAAACGTCAGGATTTTTTTTGTGCGGCATAATGCTGCTGCCGGTGGTAAGTGCTTTAGGAAAAGTTAGAAAGCCAAAATTCTGACTCATGTACAAACATACGTCCATAGAAAACTTACTCAGTGTAGCAGCGATGGCGGCTAAAGCGACGGAGGTAAATTTTTCCGTTTTCCCGCGGGTCATTTGTGCATATACTACATTGTAATGCAGGTCTGCCATTCCTACAAGCATTGTGGTCTTCTCTCTATCAAGCGGGAAAGAAGAACCATAACCGGCTCCCGAGCCAAGCGGGTTTTTATTTACAATTTTATATGCCGCTATGAGTGCCAGCATATCATCAGACAGACTTTCTGCATAAGCACCAAACCACAAACCAAAACTACTAGGCATCGCTATTTGCAAATGCGTATAACCGGGCAATAAAACGTCTTTATGTTCATTGCTTAGCACAATAAGCTTGTGAAACAAAGCAGATGCAAGTTTGCTTATTTCCTGTATTTCTTTCTTGAGAAAAAGTTTTATATCTAAGAGCGATTGGTCATTCCTACTCCTACCACTGTGTATTTTTTTTCCTACTTCTCCTTTTCTTTGGGTCAATAAAAATTCTACCTGCGAGTGAATGTCTTCTACGCCTTCATTTAGCTTAAAGTTTCCTTCTTGTACTTCTTTTAAAATTTCTTCCAGCCCTGTTTTTAAATCCTGCCCTTCTTCCTTTGTAAGTAAACCTATGCTTTCCAGCATTTCTGCGTGGGCAAGAGAACCCTGCACATCAGCCTCAGCAAGATGAATATCCCAGATAGCATCGGAGCCTATGGTAAATATTTCTATCTTTTTCTCCAGTTCTTCATATTGTCCTTCGCCCTTTTTTTGCCAAAGCTTACTCATATCGTATTGTATTTTTCTATTAGCTCAATATACAGTTCTACCGCCTCTTCTATTTCTTTTGTGTAAATAAGCTCATCGGCAGTGTGCGACCGTTCCGATTTTCCCGGACCCATTTTTATGCTGGGAAAAGGCATTAGTGCCTGATCAGATAAGGTAGGCGAACCATAAAACTTTCTACCCATTTCTTTAGCAGCTTTTAATAAAGCATGATTAGCATCTATCCCCGAAGATTGTAATCGTAGCGAGCGAGGAATTACACTTGCTAGCACATTTTCTTTTATAATCGCCAGCGTTTCTTCATTGCTGTAGGCGTCTGTTGTGCGCACATCTACCACAAAACTACAAGTCTCTGGCACTACATTGTGTTTGCTTCCTGCTTGTATTTGCGTTACGCTCATTTTTACCGGCCCTAGGGTTTCAGAAACTTTTGGAAATTGAAAACTGCGAAACCATTCAATACTTTCCATCGCCAGGTAAATGGCATTTATACCTTCTTCCCTTGCGGCATGTCCTGCCTTGCCAATGCAGGTTACATCTAAAACGATGAGCCCTTTTTCTGCAACGGCAATATTCATCTCTGTGGGTTCGCCCACTATTGCAAGATCTATTTCCCCAAGTGATGGCAGTAGACTGCTTATTCCATTTGTGCCGCTTATTTCTTCTTCGCCGCAGGCAGCAAAAATTATATTAAATTTTAAATCCTCTCTTTCGTAGAAATAGAAAAAGGTCGTAAGTAAAGTGGCTAAAGCGCCGCCTGCATCATTACTTCCTAGTCCATAAATAATTGCGATATCATTTCCTGCATCGTACGCATCTCTTGTCCACTGTGCATTTGCTGGCACGGAGTCGTGGTGTCCTTGCAGTAGAAGCGTCGGTTTTTTTTCGTCAAAAAATTTATTGATTGCCCATACATTATTGTTCTGTCTTTTTGGGTTGAATCCCTTTTGATGTAAAATAGAAAACAACAAATACGCAGTTTCATCCTCCTCTCGGCTCAGGCTGGGAATAGATACCAATTGCTTTACAAGAGAAACAGCTTCTATTTTAAGTGCATCAATCATAAGCTTATTTGCGTGCCCGCATTTTTGGTCATTATAATTGCTAAATCCATAGCGTGTGCTATAATTACTTCTGCTACGCCATTGCTTTTTGCGGCAAAGGCATTGTCTAATTTTGGTATCATGCCTTTGTAGATAATACCCTTTTCTTTCAGGAAATTATATTCCTCCAGGTTTAAATTACCTATTACACTATCATCATCATCTGCATTGAGCAAGACGCCTTTTTTCTCAAAACAATAAATCAAAGAAACAGCGAAATAGGGCTTCATTGCCGAAGCCAAAATTGACGCTAAAGTATCTGCATTAGTATTGAGCAAGTTCCCATTTCCATCGTGGGTGATAGCGGGCATTACAGGTGTGAGACCAAGATGCAAAAGGTTTTGCAGGAGATTTCCATTTACGCTGTTAGATTCTACATCGCCTACCATTCCGTAATCTATCCCGCTTACGGGTGGTCTTTTTGTAGCCTGTATGAGATTGCCATCTGCACCCGTAAGCCCTATGGCATTGCAGCCATTTGCCTGCAACTGCGCCACGCAATTTTTATTGATGTCGCCGGCATATACCATCGTAGCAAGTTGCATTGTAGCGGCGTCTGTTACCCGCCTGCCATCTATCATAGTTTGCTCTATGCCTTGCTTTTCTGCAAGAGCAGTAAGTGCCTTTCCTCCGCCATGTATAAGAATCTTGGATGCTTTTATTTCTGAAAATGCTTCGAGAAAACCCACTAGCATTTCTGGGTTGTCCAGAACATTTCCTCCTATTTTTATGACGTATAGTGCTTCCATTTTTCTAAAAATTACTCTCCAGCATTTTTTGTAAAACAATCTGCGCTGCAAAAACTCTGTTAGTAGCCTGTGCCAAAACAAGCGAACGGTTACTATCGAGCACGGCATCTGTCATCACCACATTCCTACGCACCGGCAGGCAGTGCATGGCAAAGGCATTATTGGTCAAAGCCATTTTTTCTGCATTTACCATCCAATCGTCGTGTCCGCCAATTGTATTGCCATAATCGTCATAGGAAGACCAGTTTTTTACATAAACAAAATCTGCATTTTTCAGCGCCTTGTCTTGGTCGTGTTCTATAATAGCGCCTTTTGTAAATGATTCTTTAAGGTCATACCCTCCCGGGTGAGTTATGGTAAGGTCATGCCCACACCTTAGCGCCCATTCAGCAAAAGAATTGGGAACGGCCTGTGGCAAAGGCTTTACATGAGGTGCCCAGGTAAGCACAATTTTTGGTTTTTTTTTCGTTGCATTTTCTGCAATCGTCATCATATCTGCGAGGCTCTGCAGTGGGTGCAGCGTAGCACTTTCAAGGCTCACAAAAGGTACTTTGCAATGTTGTATGAATTGTTTTTGCAAATCCTCTGCATAGTCTGCATCTCTATCCCTGAGCGTAGGAAAATTTCTTACGCCTATGATATCGCAGTACAAGCCCATCACCGCAGCGGCATCTTTTATATGTTCTACACTTGCACCATTCATAACTGCGCCATCTTGCAATTCCAGCGCCCAGCCATCTGTACCCACATTGAGCACAATCACTTGCATACCCAGGTGGTGCGCCGCTTTCTGTGTACTTAGTCTGGTACGCAGACTGCTGTTAAAAAAAACGAGACCCAGGGTTTTTTCTGCGCCTAATTCTTTGTACTGATAAGGATTGTTCTTAAGTGCTATTCCGTCTGCTATAAGCGCCTCTACATTTTGTATATCGTGAACCGAGGTGAATTGTTTCATGTCTTTATGGAAAATTTGAAGGCATAAATATAGTTAAAAGCGCAGCTGCAGCTATGGTAAACCATATTGAAGCCCTTTGGGGTTCTAACTGCTCTTTTGCAAGCAATCCTGCAGGCAATCAACAAAATAATCTAAAGCCTCTTTCCCCACATTGAGAGGCGGCAAAATCCTAAGCGTATTTTTATTACTTGCCGAACCGGTAAATATTTTAAAGTCTTCTAAAAGTCTTTTGCGAACGGGTGCACAACTTTCCTCTAATTCTATACCTATCATAAGCCCACGACCACGAAGCTCTTTTATCTGTGGAATGGCTTTTAGTTTTTCTAAAACATACTCTCCCATTTCGGATGTATGCTGCACAAGGTTTTCTTTTTCCATGACTTCCAGTACGGCTAGGCCAGCAGCACATGCAAGGTAGTTTCCGCCAAATGTTGTTCCCAGCATTCCGTGTTTTGCTTTTATGTGCGGCGCTATGAGAATGCCGCCTATTGGGAAGCCATTTCCCATTCCTTTGGCTATAGGTATAATATCTGGCTGCACGCCTTTATGCTGAAAAGCAAAAAACTTCCCTGATCTCCCATAGCCGCTTTGTATTTCATCAGCAATAAATACAGCTCCGTTTTCTTTACATAAATTTTCAATAGCTGTGAGAAATTCTACACCAGGTTCATACACGCCGCCTATTCCTTGTATACCTTCTACGATAACGGCGGCAGTGTCTTTATCAATAGCTTTTTCTAAAGCCTGCACATCATTAAAAGGAAGAAACTGTATGTGTTCGTTTTCGTTTACCGGCGCTATTATTCCAGGATTATCTGTGGTGGCTACGGCAAGAGAAGTTCTACCATGAAAGGCATTTGTAAAGCAAATAATCTTTTTTCTTCCTGTATGAAAAGAAGCAAGCTTCAAGGCATTCTCATTGGCCTCAGCACCGGAGTTGCAGAGAAATAAATTATAATCCTTACAGCCACTCATGGCTACCAATTTTTTTGCTAATTCTTCTTGCTGGGAAATGATAACTGCGTTACTGTAAAATCCAATTTTTTGCAACTGCGAAGAAAGCTTTTCCACATAAGTAGGATGAGAATGCCCAATGGAAATAACGGCGTGGCCACCATAAAGATCAAGATATTCTTGTCCGTTTTTATCCCATACTTTGCAGCCTTTGCCTTTTACAATTTCTATAGGGAAAAGGGGATATACGTCAAAAAGGTTGTTGCTCATGTTCAATGTAATAAGAGAGAAAAATTTGTTTTAAAACGCTGATGCCTTTAGCCTCAGACCCATATCTTCTGGTAAGCCATACATGATATTCATATTCTGTACGGCCTGTCCACTAGCGCCTTTTAGTAAATTATCTGTGGCGCAGGTTACAAGCAATTGACCTTTATGCTTTTCTAAATAAATCACACATTTATTTGTATTGACCACTTGCTTTAAAGTGATAGGAGCATCACTTACGTGCACAAAAATTTCATCAGCATAAAACGCTTTATAAATGTTTTTAATCTCTTCTATCCTTTCTGCAATCTCCATACTCACTGAAGCTAAAATGCCACGGGAAAAACTGCCACGTTGCGGAATAAAATACAAGGGCTCTTCTATGTGCGTCTGCAGTTCACGCAAGGTCTGATATATCTCTGCCAGGTGCTGATGGTCAAATGCCTTGTACACAGAAAGATTGCTATTGCGCTCACTAAAATGAGTTGTATCGCCAAGCGTTTTTCCTGCACCTGTAGAACCGGTGGTTGCATTGATGTGTACAGCTGCGGGCAGGATATTTTTCTTTGCCAATGGAACTAAGGCAAGTTGTATGGTGGTAGCAAAACAACCAGGATTAGCAATGTGAACTGCGTTTTTTATTGCTGCTCTATTTACCTCTGGCAGGCCATAAACAAAGTCATTTTTCTGTGCCGCTATTCTATGATCCTGGCTCAGGTCAATGATCCTCGTACCTGCAGAAAAATTTTGAACTAATGATGCCGCTTCTCCATGACTTACGCAAAGAAAAACGAGGTCTGCTTCAGCTGTGGGGCTTTCTACAAAAACCATATCGGTATCGCCAAGCAGGTCAGTATGTACCTCAGATATTTTTTTGTTTTTTTGGCTATTGCTTTGTATCCAAAGGATCTCTACCGCCTCATGCCACAGCAATAAACGTATAAGCTCCCCACCAGTATACCCTGCGCCGCCCATGATGCCCACCTTTATTTTACCCATCTGTATCCTTTTTATTGATCTGATGATAGATGCTGGTTTGCAGACCAAATATTTTTGCAAAACCTCTTACGTCATCGCCCGACCAGCCAGTATTCATTTCGCCATAGCTTCCGTGCTTTGCAGACAGAAGGTCGTGCTCGCTTTCAATTCCGTTAAGCACAAAACGATGTGGCATTAAGGTAATGAAAACTTTGCCAGATACCATGCTCTGAGAATTTTGTAAAAAGGCTTCTATGTCCCGCATTACAGGATCGAGCATTTGCCCCTCGTGTAGCCAGTTGCCATAGAAAGTAGCGAGCTGCTCCTTAAAAAACAGTTGCCACTTTGTGAGCACGTGCTTCTCTAGCAGGTGATGCGCTTTTATGATAAGAACCGGAGCCGCTGCCTCAAAACCTACTCTACCTTTTATACCAATAATTGTATCGCCCACATGTACATCTCTACCTATGCCGAAAGGTTGTGCCATGGCCTGAAGTGTTTCGATTGCTTCTACCGCTGTGCTATATTTCGTATCATTTATTTGTACGAGTTCGCCTTTATTAAAATGAAGGGTAATGTCTTTCGCCACTGTTTCTGTAACGGCTGTTGGCCAGGCTTCTTCTGGTAGCGTGCTGTGAGAGGTAAGTGTTTCTTTACCGCCTACGCTCGTTCCCCAAAGACCTTTATTGATGCTATAAGCAGCTTTGGCAGCATCTATTTCTACACCTTGGGCATGGAGATAATCTATTTCTTCTTGCCTGCTTAGTTTCTTATCTCTTATGGGCGTAATAATTTCTACACCGGGAATGAGGTGTTCAAAGATCATATCAAACCGCACCTGATCATTGCCTGCACCTGTACTGCCATGCGCTATGATAGTAGCGCCTAGTGACTGAGCATATTCTGCTACACTAATGGCTTGTACTACACGCTCTGCACTTACGCTCAGCGGGTAGGTGCCATTCTTAAGCACATTGCCAAAAATCAAAAACTTTATGGCCTGCTTATAATATTCATTTCTTACATCTACACATTTATAAGATGCTACACCAAGCGTAGCGGCTCTCGCTTCCACTTTTGCGATATCCTCATCAGAAAAAGCGCCGGTATTTACAGTGATGGCATGTACTTCATACCCAAGGTCCTTAGCCAGGTGTACGGCGCAGTAGGTAGTGTCCAATCCGCCGCTATATGCCAATACCAATTTCTTCTTGCTCATGCTTTATTATTTAGTTTTTACACCTTTTATCTTACGAATACCGGGCAACTTTTTTAGAAATGAAGTGAATCTTTTAGACCTTGCCTCGGGTGTTTTTACAACCACAGGCTCCGGATTTGTATGCTCTGACGGGTCATACAACATAGCAGTACACATACAGTTCTGTTGCTTTTTTATTTGTAGAATATCAAAATTAACGCAGGTTTTACAGCCAGCCCAAAACTGTTCATCGGTTGTAAGCTCACTATAAGTAACTGGCTCGTAGCCCAGCTCAGAGTTTATCTTCATTACTGCCAGGCCGGTAGTAAGTCCAAATATTTTTGCCTGCGGATACTTATCTTTTGAGAGTTGGAATACTCTTCTTTTTATAAGCGTAGCTAATCCTTGCTTTCTAAATTGCGGAGAAATGATCAATCCAGAGTTGGCTACATAAGCACCCGATTGCCAGGTTTCAATATAACAGAATCCTGCCCATACGCCTTGGTTGTCAAAGGCAATAACGGCTTTCCCCTCCTCCATTTTTTTCTGCAAATATTCTGGTGTTCGCTTAGCAATACCCGTACCCCGCACCTGTGCAGAGGAAGCCATTTCGTCGCTTATGATTATTGCAAAATTGTAGTGCTCTTCGCTTGCAACTACTATATTAAAATTTGTCTCGCTCATTCTTATAGAAAATAGCGGGCAAAGGTATCATATATTGATAAAAGAAGGGATGCAGTGTTTTGTTAATAATATTATTGGCCGAAAGGAGACTGCAGCCTTATTGTTAATTACAAATCCGTTGAGCGCAGCGCTTAAGTCTACGGATAGTGCCATAAAATGCCGTCAGACTTTTCCGATAGTTATCAGAATGTCGAAGTCGGTGTGTAACATAAAAACTTTGGAATTTTATAGCTTTTCCGCTAGTGTAATAATTTTACCTCTGAACCCTGCTTCGACAAGCTCAGCATGACGACTATGGCAGCTTGACGTTTATGGCAGCAGGACGATTATAACAGCAGGACGATCGTCACAGAATTACGATTATACGAGAAGGGTAAATATCACCTTATGATGAGTAAACTATTATAAAATTTGACTTCCCATTAATCACTAAACCTTAATAATTAAAAATTATCCCCTCACCTGTCCATCTCCTTTTATCACCCACTTGTTGGTAACCAGGTGCGCCAGTGATACCGGCCCGCGGGCATGTAGCTTTTGGGTACTGATCGCCATTTCTGCACCGAGGCCAAACTGTCCGCCATCTGTAAAGCGGCTGCTGGCATTGTGGTACACAGCGGCACAATCTACTTCTTCTATAAAATAATCGGCATCTTCTTCGCTTGCGGTTACGATAACAGCAGAGTGGCCACCACTGTTTTCATTAATAATTTTTATTGCTTCGTCTATATCTTTTGCAGTGAGCAGCATTATTTTGGGAGCAAGATATTCTTCCTTCCATTCCTCTTTTGTGGCGGGTTTTGCCATATTGCTTAGTAGAGGAAGCAAGTCTTCTGTAGCAGTTATTTCTATATTGTTTTGGACTAACGCATCCGCAATTTCATTTACAAACTTCCCTGTATTTTCTCTGCCCTGCAGCACAATTACTTTATCTAATGCATTGCACACACTTACCCTGTTTTTACCATTTACTATGATGCTAATTGCCATTTGCAGGTCTGCATCTTCATTTACAAGGAGGAAATTATTTCCCCGCCCGCTTACCAGCACAGGTGCATGAGCGTGGTGCTCCACAAACGCTATAAGTTTATCGCCGCCCCGCGGAATGATAAGATCTATTTTGTTGTTTCTATCTTTTATAAAGGATTGTGTAGCCTCTCTATCTAAGGCAAGATATTGAACAAGATTTTCATCTAGTCCATGTTTTTCCAGCGCTTTGTGCCAAAGACTTACCAGCACAAGATTAGATTCTTTCGCTTCTTTACCGCCTTTCAGCAAAATTGTATTCCCTGCTTTAAAAGCTGTGATGGCGGCTTCTATGGTTACATCTGGCCGGCTCTCATATATAATAAGTATAGTGCCAAAGGGTACTGCCATGTTAGTAACCTTCATGCCATTAGCAGCGGCGTGCTCAAAGATTACTTGCCCCACAGGATCTGGTAGCGCCATTATTTCTTCTATAGCCGCTATCATTCCTTCTACTTTCGCAGGAGAAAGTTTTAGCCGGTCGTGCATACTTTCGTCTGCGCCATCGTAGGCTTTTACGTCCCGTTCATTGGCACTAAGAATAGCTTCACTGTTTTCTCTTAGGAGGTCAATTAGCGTGAGTAGAACCTGGTTTTTAATAGTAGTAGAAATTTGCATGAACTTGATTTGTAGTAATTATTTTTTGTACCCTCCAGAAATAACCGGCAAGGTAATGATAAGAAATTATTGCGTACAGCTTTATCATTTACTTAAAATTGTATCTTTAGAAATGTGACAGAAGTAATCAGTCACAGTACTTTACGACAATAGCTACTATGAAGCACCTTTTTACTTTTTCTCTTGCCATTTTTGCGTTTATTTCTTCGGCACACAGCCAATTTACAGAAAATTTTAATGACGGCGATTTTACTGCTAATCCTCCCTGGGTGGGCAATACAGCAGATTTTATAGTTAATCCCGCGTTCGAACTGCAAAGTAATAATACGGTAGCTAATGCGAATTTTTATCTGAGCACTGCTAGTACAAAAGCCACGGTGGCACAGTGGGATTTATATATTCGCCTCCCATTTAGTACCAGTAGCACAAATTATGTAGATGTGTTTCTTACTGCGAATGCGAGCAATGTTTTCGCCACCTCCACTACTGGTTATTTTGTGCGGATAGGCGGTACCACAGATGAGATTAGCCTATACAGAAAAGACAATGGCAGCATTACAAAAATTATTGACGGGCTCGATGGCGCTCTTGGAAGTAATAATACCATCAAACTAAGAGTCGTAAGAAATGCTGCCAATCAGTTCCAACTTTTTAGAGATCTCAGCGGCACCGGCAGCACCTATTTTAGCGAAGGAACCTCTACAGATGCTACTTATCTAAGTTCTGCTTTTTTTGGAATAGGAGTAAAGCAAAGCACAGCTAGTTTTTTCCAAAAGCATTTTTTTGATGATATAGAAGTGAAAAATTTTGTACCGGATGTAACGCCGCCGGTTATTGTATCTGCTACTGCCACAAATGCCACTACGGTAGATGTTTTATTTAATGAAGCTGTAGAGCTCCCTACGAGTCAGCAAGCTGCAAATTATTCTGTAAGCAGTGGAATAGGTATGCCGGTGACGGCGGTAAGAGATGCGATAAATACCTCACTGGTGCATCTCACATTTGGCACTGCACTACCCATACGTACAAATCTTACGCTCACCGTAAATGGCGTAAAAGACCTTGCGGGCAATACACTCACTAATGGCAGCACCGTGTTTTCTTACTTTGTAGCAATCGCTTACGACGTAATAATAGACGAGCTTATGGCAGACCCTACACCGCTTGTGGGCTTACCAGATAGAGAATGGCTGGAGCTGAGAAATACCAGCGCTTTTACCATAAACCTAGAAGGCTGGCGAGTAGGAAAAGCAGGAAGCCCAAGCGGCGCAATGCCAGTATATTTACTAAAGCCCGATAGTGCAATCATCATTTGCAGCAGTAGTGCCGTGGCAGACCTCACTGCTTTTGGGCCGGTAATTTCCGTTACCAGTTTCCCTTCATTAAACAATACAAGCGACGATATTTTCTTGCAAGGCAAAAGCGGGAGGATCATACACAATGTATCCTACACAGATGCCTGGTATCAAAATGAATTGAAAAAAGACGGTGGTTGGTCGCTGGAAATGGTAGACATTAAAAACCCTTGCAGTGGTATGAGCAACTGGCGGGCAAGTGTTGATCCAAAAGGCGGAACGCCCGGAAAAATAAATTCTGTAAACGGCACCAACCCCGATAATGTATCGCCAAAACTCACCCGTGCTTTTGCAGTAGATGCTACGCACATTACATTAGTATATAATGAAAATGTAGACAGTACTTCTGGAGCGAAAATTTCTAACTATGCTATTAATAACGGGATAGGAGCTCCTGTAGCGGCAGTGACTAACGGGCCTGCCTTTAATACAGTAACGCTTACACTTGCTACAGCGTTGCAGTCAGGAACCATTTACACAATAACCGCTACCGGCGTTGCAGATTGTGTAGGAAATGCAGTGAGCAGTTCTGCAAATACGGCGCTGGTAGGCACTTTCGGTAATCTACTTCCTTTTGATGTAGTGGTAAACGAAATTTTATTCAACCCCAAAAGCGGGGAAGAAGATTATATAGAAATTTACAACCGGAGTAAGAAGGTCATTAACCTAAAAAATACTTTCCTGGCAAATAGAAATACTGCCGGTGTGGTGAGTAGCATTACGCAATTAACGACTACAGACTATGCCTTTTTCCCGGAGCAATTTATCGTACTTACAAAAACTGCTTCATCGGTTACTAGAAACTTTTTGGCTCCTAACGCACAATTTATAATTGAAATGAGCACGCCTTCCTATAGCGATGATAAAGGAAACGTAATCATATTAAATGAGCAAGGCGCTATTGTAGATGAGATTTCTTATGATGATAAATGGCACTTTGCCCTCATAAATAATACAGAAGGCGTAGCACTAGAGCGGATAGATTACAACGATACTTCATTGATAGCCGCTACTCAGCAAAAAAACTGGCATAGTGCGGCAAGCAGTGTGGGTTTTGGTACGCCCACGTATAAAAATTCTCAGTACAAAATAAACGAAGATGTACAAGGAGAAATAAAAGTTACGCCCGAGATCGTAAGTCCGGATAATGATGGCATGGACGACTTTGCTACGATAAACTATACTTTTCCATCGCCCGGGTATGTGAGTAACATCACCATATTTGATGCACAGGGCCGCCCGGTTCGTTACCTGCAGCGCAATGCACTTAATGGTATAAAAGGATATTACCGCTGGGACGGACTGGGAGAAAACAATAAGCAGCTACCCGTAGGATTGTACATTATATATACAGAGGTTTTTGACCTTACGGGTAAGACAAAGAAGTTTAAGAATACGATAGTGCTGGCGAGGAGAGGGGGGTGATGTTTAATTATTGATGATTAATTATTAATGATTAATTGGTTCATACAGATAAAGCCTTTCGCACATTAATATTGTAGCATTACTTACCAGTTAGCTGATTCCTAAACAGACAGATCATTAAACAATGAATGCAGATTTTAGTCACGCTTTGTCGCTGGTTTTGACCTGCCGGCTGGTCTGGAGACCACGCCTCGGCTAATTATAAAATCGGAAGAGTCTTTTGCACAAGCATTCTGTGACGCTACGTCCTCTTGCTATCATTCTCGGCGAAGCTGCGAGAAGTGGAGACACCTACCGAAAAGAAAGTTTAGCCATTTAGTTGAACATTGACCTAATATAGATTTAAAAATGAATAAATTTTCTACCGTAATATTTTTGTCTCTATGTACAGTTATTTTTTTTGCGTCATGCGAGGGGAGAAAAGACCGTGAACAAAAAATAAAAACAGACAAAGCAGTTGCCTCAAAAAACGGGATTGTAGATTTTACAGTTTTAGAGTTCGATTCCACTGATAGCTGGCTATTTGAAGCTGCAAAACCAACGACTTTGACATCAAGGGAAGTTCAAGAACTTCAAACTTTACTTTTGGAGTGCGTAGAAAAGTACAATCACAAACAACAAAAAAGGTTTGATACATTATCCAAGACTCATCCGGAGCATAATTTGTCGTTTCAAAATTATACAATAGAGCTTTCCCGTTATAAGAAGCAATTTTACCCAGTTATAAGTAAGGAAGGGCAAAAAGAAGTTTGGGTCAATTGTTTTTGCGATGATTTTGATATAGATTGGAGAAAAGAAATAATTATTGTGCAAGATGGTGGCAATTGCTACTTTAATATGAAAATCAACTTAACTACCAAAAAGTGCTCACCAATTTACGTAAACAGCGAAGCGTAGAATTAATTCAAGTCTTATTTTGAAACAGCCATTACTATTCCTTTTTTGTTTTACACTGCTCCTTTTAGGTTGTCGAGGAGATAAAAGCAAAGCGGAGCTAAATAGAGTTACGGAATTATGCGGCAATAGACTTTTTGTAGAGACATACACCATCTTTGGCAGTGGTGCTTGGGGTGGAGACAAAGAATCCTCATATGTAACCGACTCCACTACCTTTCGAAAGTATATTGGCACATTTGATAATGCAGTTACCTTTTATTCTTTTATTTGCAGTGGTGATAGTCTCAACGTATATAATGTGGAGTCTCATTCTCCCCAAAATAAAATCATTTCTATAAAATCGTATTTAATCTCCGACCTAAAAAAGCAGGGAAAGTATGAGTAAGAGTTTTTTTACTGCGCAGTTTTGGAGGTAAGTGCAAAGCAGATAGTAGAATTTAAAATTCCGGCCTTTCACGTTAGTTTCAAGTTCAAAAATACTCTCTTCAATTTCCGCCCTCCACCCCATTCCTCC
Source organism: Ferruginibacter sp. (assembly GCA_037968795.1). Taxonomy (GTDB): domain Bacteria; phylum Bacteroidota; class Bacteroidia; order Chitinophagales; family Chitinophagaceae; genus Ferruginibacter. Next base: position 126 of record JBBKWE010000247.1, on the reverse strand, counting down.
TACCATTTATCCCCCAAAACACACCATTCGTAATATCTCCAAAAATTATTTTTATTAAATTTTATTCAGAACTAATTGATTATCAACTCATATAATACTAAGTGACAACTTACTACTATAAAATAG
>JBBKWE010000246.1:0-33115 GCA_037968795.1 Ferruginibacter sp. | reverse complement strand
ATATTTAATAATCATAAATAAGATGTGCGAAATGGACTATGTTGGTAATTAAATAAACTGTCAATACATAATAAATATGACAAAAAAAAGACAAAGTAATTGAACTAAAATCGAAATCTTGTCTACAAATTCAATATTTCTCTAAGAAAACTAAGAATTTGAAGGAGAGAAATATAGAGAAGAAAGTAAAATCTTGGATTGAAAAGTGTAATAGCAGGATATAGCTGAGGTAAGACTAAGGCATTACTTAATACAAATTAATACAAAGAAAGAAGAATATATCTGCTTTCCTTTTTAAAAAAATAAAGGTCGTAGAAAACTAGTTTCTATTGATTAATGCACTAACGTGGTGTTTTACCAACCCAACACCCAGGCAAATATGAGCGGAGCTACAATTGTAGCATCACTTTCTACAATAAATTTAGGAGTGTCGATATCCAATTTTCCCCAGGTAATTTTTTCATTAGGCACTGCACCACTGTAGCTACCGTAAGAAGTGGTGCTATCGCTTATCTGGCAGAAGTAAGACCAGAAAGGAACGTCAGTCCACTCAAGGTCCTGGTACATCATTGGTACTACGCAGATAGGAAAGTCTCCCGCTATACCGCCGCCTATCTGAAAGAAACCAACACCTTTACCGGCACTGTTATTTCTATACCAGTCTGCCAGCCATACCATATATTCTATTCCACTTTTTACGGTGGAGGCCTGCAATTCACTTTTGATTACGTAGGAAGCAAAGATGTTGCCCATGGTAGAGTCTTCCCAGCCCGGGCATACGATAGGAATATTTTTTTCTGCCGCAGCCAGCATCCAGCTGTTCTTTGGGTCTATTTCATAATATTGCTCCAGCACACCACTCAGCAACATTTTGTACATGTATTCATGTGGAAAATAACGCTCTCCTGCTGCCTCAGCATCCTTCCATATTTTTTCTACGTGCTGCTGTAAGCGGCGGAAGGCTTCTTCCTCCGGTATACAGGTATCGGTAACTCTGTTGTAATGATTTTCTAAAAGGTCCCACTCGTCTTGAGGGCTTAGATCTCTGTAATTGGGCACTCGCTTATAATGGCTGTGTGCTACCAGGTTCATAACATCTTCTTCCAGGTTAGCGCCGGTGCAGCTGATGATGGCTACTTTATCCTGCCGTATCATTTCTGCAAGACTAAGACCAAGCTCTGCAGTACTCATAGCACCAGCAAGGGTCACCATCATTTTACCGCCTTCGGCAAGATGCGTTTCGTATCCTTTTGCGGCATCCATAAGAGCTGCGGCATTGAAGTGGCGGTAATGATGTTCTATGAAATTACTGATAGGTCCTCTGGTCATGGTTGCTGTTTAATAAAAAAGTGAGGGGCAAAAATAGTTTTTTTAAACCTTACTTACAAGAAGAGAAAAGGAATATGGTTTAACCGAAGTCCCGATATGCGGGAGTGCAGAGTTTACCGCAAGACTTATGAAGTGTAGCACAGCGTTTTTTTACCTCTCCCTCATCCTTTCCGCCTAAGCGGAGGAAGTACGGATAGAAAAGTTAACCGCTATTTCATTCTGAAATACGCCGCTTTAAATCGATTCTCGAATGAAGGACTCTGATTATCTCAATTGTTACTTTATCTATTATGCGGAACAAGACAATGTGTTGATTGCACCTATAACCCACAAGTGAATCTGTGACCTCATTATAATTTCTTCCTAGCTGCGGATTGTCTGCAAGATTTTGAAAGCAGTCAAGCAATTGATTATAATATTTATTAGCCTGCACTTCTGACCATTCTTCATAGGTATAGTCCCAAATGTTCGCCATGTCTGCAACAGCTTTATTCGATAGCTGAAATTTAGCCATTCTTTTCTTTCCGGTTTTTTAAAAATGCAAGATGCTGTATAGGATCATAATCTTTGGCAACGCCACTATTTATACCATCTGTGATTGCTTTCCGCAAAGCAAGCACCTTGCTCTCTTCTTCTTCTAGTAATCGCAGACCGGCTCTTATGACTTCACTTGCATTTTTAAATCTTCCTTCTGTGACTTTGTCATCAACAAAGGTTTCAAAATAGTCGCCGAGGGAGACTGATGTATTTCTTCCCATCTAAAATAATTTTTCTTAAAGTTACCAATTTTAGGTAATACTACTGTCTACTAATAAAAACCCTTCCTGCGACTAATGCAGAAAGGGCAAAGAATTATAAAATGAAAATATTCTAATTCCTCAACGGCTTCCCGGTCTTCAACACGCTCTGAATTCTTTCCAATGTTTTCTTCTCACCAGTAAGGCTTAGGAATGCTTCTCTCTCCAGGTTGAGGAGATATTGCTCGCTTACGAATGATTGTTCGCTCAGGTCTCCACCGCACATTACGTATGCAAGTTTTTTGGCTACTACCACATCATGATCCGTCGCATACTTTGCCCGATGCATTCCGTTTATTCCTGCAAGCATAGCGCCTAGGGCAGAGCGACCTAGAACTTTTATGTCTGTTCGTTCTACGGGTGTAACGTATCCATCTTCGTATAATTCGATTACAGCACGCTTTGCATCTGCTATTCTACGATTTACATTTATACTTACTTCGTCTCTTCCTTTTCTGTAAATACCGAGGTCGAAAGCTTCTGCAGCCGAGGTGGCTACTTTTGCAGTGGCTATGGTGAGGAATCTATTTTGCAAAGTTGTGGTCTCAGGCTCACCGGGATGCAATTCGTCTGAGGCTCGTAATACAAATTCTTTTGTACCTGCACCTCCTGGAATTACGCCTATACCCGCCTCTACAAGTCCGGTGTAAGTTTCAGCGGCAGCAATTACTTTATCTGCGTGCAGACTCATCTCACAAGCACCGCCTAGCGCAAGGCCATGTGGTGCTACCACTACCGGTATAGATGAATATCTTACCCTCATAATTGTTTGCTGGAACTGACGAATGGCCATATCTATCTCGTCAAAATCCTGCTCTATCGCCATCATAAAGATCATACCTACATTAGCCCCGGCACTAAAATTCTGTCCTTCGTTAGCTATTACCAGTCCTTTATATTTTTCTTCAGCAAGCGCAATTGATTTTTGTATTCCTTCTAAAACTTCTCCACCGATACTGCCCATCTTTGTGCTCCACTCCAGCCCCAGGACGTCATCGCCCAGGTGGTAAGTGCGACAAGCGCTATTCTTCCACACGGTTTGGTCAGCAAAGTTTTTCATTACGAGATAAGCTTCTCCGCCCGGCATTGCCTTGTAAGATTTACTTTCAATATCGTAGCAAAGACGCTTACCGTTTTCTACCTTGTAAAAAGATTTATTTCCCGCCTCCAACATTTCATCTACCCAGGTGGCTGCAGTATACCCAGCTTCCTTCATTTTTGCCAGGGTCTTTTCTACACCGAGCACATCCCAACTTTCGAAGGCACCAATCTCCCAGCCAAAACCAGCCATCATAGCATCGTCTACTCTATATATTTCATCACTTATACCAGGAACTCTATTGCTTATATAAGAGAACAACGCATAGTGAAACTGACGATAAAACTCCCCGGCTTTGTCTTTTGCTGATACCAACATTTTTAACCGTTGCTGCAAATCGTCTATAGGCTTTGCGGCTGATAAAGAGGCAAATTTTGGCCTGTCTTTTAATTCATATTCCAGTGAATCTAAATTGAGAGTAAGTATCTCTCTTTCCCCTTTTTCATTTTTTGTTTTCTTGTAAAAGCCTTGTCCGGTCTTATCTCCCAGCCATTTATTTTCAATCATCTTGTCCAGCCAGGCGGGAATCTTAAAAACATCTATCGCTTCATCATCGGGGCAATTATCATGTACGCCATTGGCTACTTTTACCAGCGTATCTATTCCTACCACATCTGCTGTGCGAAAAGTAGCCGATTTAGGTCTGCCTATCACGGGGCCAGTAAGTGCATCCACTTCATCAACAGTGAGCTCTAGCTTTTCCATGGCATTCATGATCGCCATCATTCCAAAAACACCTACCCTATTGGCTATAAATGCCGGACTGTCTTTTGCCAGCACAGTAGTTTTTCCAAGAATACGATCGCCGTAGTGCATTAGAAAATCTACCACTTCCTGGTCTGTATGCTTTGTAGGAATTATTTCTAAAAGGCGCAGATAGCGGGGAGGATTGAAAAAATGAGTCCCCAGGAAATGCTTTTGGAAATCTTCGCTTCTACCTTCTGACATCATAGCTATGGGAATACCGCTGGTATTGGAGCTGATGATGGTTCCCTTTTTCCTGTACTTTTCTACCTGCTCAAAAACCTTTTGTTTTATGTCTAATCGCTCTACCACAACCTCTATTACCCAGTCGGCCGAAGCAATATCTTTCATATCATCTTCAAAGTTTCCGGTCGTAATGAGGCGGAGAGCATCCTTTGTATATATAGGAGAAGGGTTGCTTTTTACTGCGGCAGTAAGCGCATCATTCACAATCTTATTGCGGGCTGCTGTGCCGGCGTCAGGTGGGGTATCCTTCGGCACAATATCGAGCAATAGTACTTGTAGTCCTACCCCTGCAAAGTGGCAGGCTATCCTGCTTCCCATAACACCGCTACCTAATACTGCTACTTTTTTTATAATTCTGTTAGACATAATCTCTCTATTTTTTGGAATTGATATTTTTTGTTGGTATTTCTTCATGGACAATGCTGCTGCGAATATAAAAAATAGTTGTTTAACTAACTATTTTTTTTGATGACAGAGTAAATGCTGTTTTTTATAGAAGTAACTGATTAGTTCCCTTTTCTTCGGACTGTTATTATTATTAGTAGAAGCTGGGAAAAATCTTGTGAGTTAGTTCTACGCACTCCCTATAATTATCGGGAGCAAGGGCGCACAGGAAAGCGGGTATATTAGTTTTGCAGAATACGAGATATATTGCTGGCAACTTTTTACAAACGAAAAGTGCCTTATTTTGAGAAAGCACTTTTCGTTGGTAATCTTAAAAAAAATTATTGCACAAAGAACTCATCTCCTTTAGGATTGATATATCCTTCCTGCCCGGCAAAAGTTCTCACTTTTAGATATTTTCCACCGGGAAGCAATTGCACATTAGTATATTTTGGAGATAAGTAAGTGTTGTCGAGAAAATAAAATCCTTTAAGGTTATTGTCTCCTGTGAGCACAAACCCTCCGTTTTTATCGTATTCAACCTTGCCAAAACCTCTGTTCGTAATATTGTTTCCTTCGAGGTCTTTTACAAAGGCCCTGTTATTTTCTTCTACAATTACGTAGGTTTTATTCATAGGACCTTCTATTACTTGCATGGAAGAAAAATTCATTGGCATGAGTTCTACTCCCCATGCATCGTACAAGCCATACATACCGTCCTTGCCGGCAACCAGCAATTGCTTGCCACCTGCAGTTGCAGCAGTTATGCTGCTGTATTGGAAAGGAAGCATATTTACAAATTTTGTATTGAAGACTCCATACATTCCATCTTTTTTAGCAATGTAGTAACGCTCTCCATCCGAAGTATAATCTGAAACGATTTCATCAAAAAGACCCGAACTGTTCGGTAAAGAATAGGTCTTTTTTTGCGTTGTCATTTCTATGGGCTCTGTATTCTCTTCTTCTTCGCTTTTAGCCGGGCATTGGCGCAGCACCACACCCTTTGTCGTAATACATATTTCATATCCATCTGCCCTTATAGAAGCACCTGCAAATAAAAGCGTATCGCCACCGGCATCATCATTCTCAGGAAGGAAACCCTTCACAAAAGGTTTAGCCACCGTATATTTTGCCGGTATTACCATTTTCCCTGCTTTATTAATGTAGCCCCATTTGGTACCCATTTTTGCAGCGGCATAGCCATTAGAGAACCATTCTACCGCGTCATATTTTGGCTGTACAACAATGTTTTTATTAGGATCTGCAAAACCCCACTTTTCACCACTGCGGTAAGGAATAAGACTTACATCAACGTCCTGGGCTAATGAGGGCAGCGTAAATGCCAATGCAAATGCTGCAAGTAAAATTTTATATTTCATGAAATTATTTTTTGTTTGGGATAAGGTAGCAAATTCTGCACCAAGGTTTTACTCATAAAGTCAGAACTGTACCCGTCTGCCGATAAGTTTCGATCATTAACTATTTCGTTCGAGAATAAATTTTTGCAAACCATGCTATATATTACAAAATTTATAGTTATATTCGATAGTACCGGTAATACCAATTTGATCATTTAGTATAATTAGGAATAACATAGATATTACGACTTTACTACTCACTAAAAATACAAAACGATGGCACTACTCAGAAAAAGAACTTCAGCAGAAAAAGCAGCTGACAAAGCAAAAAAAGAAGAGAAGAAAGATTTAAAACAAGAAAAACGGGAAGTAAAAAAGGATGCCCGATCAGACAAAAAAGAGACCCGGCAAGATGCCCGGGATGATAAGAAAGACATTCGTAAGTCAGATTTAAAAGGCAAAGAAAAAAGGGATGCCAAAAAGGATGTGAGGCAGGATAAACGGGAAGACGTAAAAGAAATAAACGCAGATAAAAAAGTTAAAGTAAAAGACATAAAAGCAGAACTTAAAGAAGTAAGGCAATCTCTTGATATCAAACTTCCGGTAAAAGCCGCTAACGTAGCTTTGCTCAGACAAGATTTAAGAGATATTAATTTTAGAGATGATTCAGGCACTGTAAGACCTATAGGTATAGAAGATGCATTTGCTATGCTAAATCGAACTTATGAGCGGTCAATTGTCATGGCAGAAACCGGATTAGAATACATAAACAGATTTGTAGTGCTTGCACAAAGGCCAAACTGGATTACAAACTGGAATAATGATGCGCTTTTAGTAAAATGGTTTGGCGAAATAAGTAAAGTAGGCGACGCTAGTGGTGTTCATAACAAAATGGACTCTGTTGTAAAAAGATTAAACAAAAAAATGACCATTCGGCTTCATCCGCAGAGGGATAGAGCTTCAGATGGTAGTAGTGGTACTCTAGCACAAAATAATGGTACATTTTTCGAACCAAAGACTTTTAAAGTTTTTCCTTACCTTTTTGAAGCTTCCCGTGCAGATGATAATTCCTTGATCATAGATGATATGGCGAGTACATTTATCCATGAAATGGTACATCTTTTTGTCTTTGATCAAAAACATGATGGTGAAACAGTCTATGGTGATACCAGGGCACTAAAACTAGCAATAGACAGACCAGATAAAGCTAGAAAAAGTCCTGAGAATTTTAGTTTGTTTTGTTTGGAATTGGTATAAAAAATAAATCTCATAATAATTAAAAAGGCGTTTTGATAAAATCAAAGCGCCTTTTTGTAAACTTATTTATTTTAGCCAGATGAAACATCATCTTTTTGTACTCTATTTCTGTACCCCGTACTTATCCGTATATCTTTTATTTAATTGCTTATGCTTATCATCTAAATTTATTTTTCTTCCCTGTATGTAGGCTTCAGTAACATTACTGCTGGTCATATCTAGTAGATCGCCGGTAGAAATGATAATATTAGCATCTTTACCTTTCTCCAGACTGCCAGTCATTTTATCTATTCCTAAAATTTTGGCGGCATCTAATGTAATACTCTGCAAAGCTTCTTCTTTTGTAAGACCATAGGCAACTGCCGTACCGGCGTTAAAAGGAAGATTTCTTCCTACGGTATGCGCATCCAAATCTGTAATGGCAAATTGCACGCCTGCCTGCTTAAGCATGTAGGGTGTTTTAAAAGGCTGGTCTATATCATCATCGTCGCTGGTAGGCAGCCTGTGTACCTGACCAAGTATTACGGAGAGGTTATTTGCTACCAATAGGGGTGCTATCTGGTAACTTTCACTACCGCCTACGATGCACACCTTGAAACCAAACTCTTTTGCAAAATCTACACAAACCAGCATTTCTTTTAAAAGATCACAATGCACAAATAAAGTTTGTGTTTTGTTGTAAAGACCTTTTACACTTGCCAGTTTTAAATTTATTTTATCGTGCGAAGATGTTGCATTATATGCCTTAGCCTGGCGAAAGAATTCTTTCAAAAACTCTATTTTGTCATAGGCTTCTTTCAGTCTCTCCGCTGCGGCATTGGGATTTGCGGCGTTGTTGCGGGAAGGATTTACAAACAGCGAAGGCATATTTACGTGAATGCCATTGTCTACTTTATAAGCAGCATCTTCCCAGTTCCAGGCATCTAATTGTACGATGCTACTGGTGCCGGTTATAAATGCACCTTCGGGTACAACATCTGCTAATAAGATTCCATTGCTGCGCAAGGTGTTTATAATTTTACTGTCTGCATTATAGGCTACTATGCTTCTTACATTAGGATTTACATCGCCTATTTCGTAGTAGTCATCACTACCTCTTACGCCAGAGTTTATTTCTCTTAGTCCCAGGTTGGTATTAGAAGCGATTAGTCCCGGGTAAACGTGCTTGCCTTTAGCATTTATAACTTCTCCTTTATTTGCCGGCGTGCTTACACTTGCTCCTACTTCTGCGATTTTATCGTCTATGATGAGCACAGAGCCATTCTCTATTACAGTACCATTACCTACGTGTACAGTCCCGTTTTCTATAAGTACCCAACCTTTGTTAGGCGGGGAGGGATGCATATTATCCTGCGCTATGGCAGAAGAAAAGGACAGGATTGTGATTAGTATTGTTATTATATTTTTCATTTGTTTGTTTTACCTCACCCCCTCCCTCTTCAATCCCGATAATTATTGGGAGAGGGGTCGGGGAGAATAGTTGTGAGAAAAAAATTTGTATTTAATTTCCTATTATTCTGTCTACCTTTTAATTATTTATCATCATGGTCATCTACATCCAAAATTCCATAATGCTCATGCCCTTCCTCTTCGCAGGAGTTTACTTTTTTCGTGCTTGGCTTGGCAGGTTCTGTTTTGCCGCCATTCTTTTTATCTTCCAGCATCCTGTTCAGTAATCTTGTGCGCTCTTGTTGTATCTCTCTTCTAAGCTCAAGGTCTTTCTCGCGGTCAAAATAAATAGCTCCATCCACAATTGTTTTTTCTGCACGGGCATATATACTTAACGGATCGGCACTCCATAGTACCAGGTCAGCATCTTTGCCCACTTTTATGCTTCCGGTCTGCTTATCTATATGCAACATTTTTGCAGGGTTAATGGTTACCATATCAAGGGCATTCTCCGGAGAGACTCCGCCATATTTTAAACTCTTGGCCGCTTCCTGATTTAGTCTTCTTGCCATCTCTGCATCATCACTATTTATAGCCACATTTAATCCTACTTTTTGCATAATTGCAGCATTGTATGCAATGGCATCCTGCACCTCCAGTTTGTAAGCCCACCAATCGCTAAAGGTGCTTGCCGCCGCACCATGTGATTTCATTTTATCGGCTACTTTGTAGCCTTCCAGTATGTGGGTAAATGTGTTTATCTTAAAACCAAACTGCTCTGCTATACGCATCGTTTCTACGATCTCGCTCGCTACGTAACTGTGACAGGTAATAAAGCGTTTTGCATTCATTATTTCTACGAGAGCATCCAGTTCCAGATCGCGGCGCACATTGGCAGCATTCTTTCCTTTAAGTGCATTTTCATAATCCAGGGCCCTGGTAAATGCATCTAGTTGCACCTGCTGTACTCCCATTCTGGTATCAGGGAATCTATTGTTAGAGCGAGAAGTAGTACGCTTTACGTTTTCTCCCAGTGCAAATTTTATAAATGGATCAGCGCCCTTAAATTTGAGTTCTTCGTCATTGGCACCCCATCGCAGTTTAATTAATTGTGTTTGTCCGCCTATCGTATTGGCACTTCCATGCAAGATGTGCGAGGTAGTAACGCCACCAGAAAGTTGCCTGTATATATTAATATCATCCGGGTCTATATTATCTCCTATTCTTACTTCTGATGTTACAGATTGCCCCCCTTCATTTACAGATGCTGTAGCTATATGACTGTGCTCATCTATTATACCAGGTGTAAGGTGCTTACCCGTTCCATTAATTACTACGGCACCATTAGCAGATAAATTTTTCCCAATGGCTGCTATCTTGCCATTTTGTACGAGCACGTCTGTTTGTTGCAGTATACCGTCCTTCTCACTCGTCCATACCGTGGCATTTTGTATAAGCATATCCTGTGAAGCAGGCCTGGCACTGAGTCCGTAAGCCATATTAGGATAAGTAAGAATTGCTTTTATGGGTAAATAAACTGGTTTGGTACTATCTGGTTTATCCTCTGTAGCCTTCAGATATTTTGCTGTCCATAACACTTGTCTTCCCAGGCTATCTACTCCATTCCCCTGCCAGGTATCGCCATTATTTATGCCGCTAAGTCGGTAGCCGGCAGTAGCTTTTTTACCGTCATTAAAATAGATCTTCACCATCGTGCCATCAAAGCTGAACTTGGCATTTACAGTATCTCGCCCCATTACTTTTGCCGCCTTGTTGCTCTGCACATCCAACGTATAGTTTTTATTCTCCGCCGCAGTAGAAAGGGATAAAGCGTATACTGCTTTCAGGGATTCCGTTTCATCATCTTTTATAATATGCTTTTCTCCTTTTGCCCAGTTTTGAAGGATTAATGTTTTTTCGTCAAAGATGGGTCCGTTAGTGATGAGGAAATTAGCCATCTTACCTGCTTCCAGGCTACCGGTCATATCATAAACCTGTAGCATTTGAGCTGGTGCTTTGGTGAGGGCATCTAGTGCTTTTTGCTCGCTCAGGCCGTAGAAAATCGCTTTTCGCAGGTTAGGCCAGAATTCTTTTGGGCTTTTTATGTTGGCTGCAGACAAAGCAAAATTGATTCCCGCTTTTTCCATTGCAGAGGGGTTTGTAGGCGCCATTTCCCAGCGTTTCAGTGTTTCCAGATTTATAAAACGGGATTCATTAGGATCTTCTACATCCATTGCTTTAGGAAAATCTATTGGCAGAATAAAAGATGCTTTTGTATTCTTTATTTCATTGATGCGTTCATATTCATTGCCGCCACCTATGAGAATATATTGCACACCAAACTCATCTCCTATCCTGTCTGCTCTCAGGTTATTCCACTTATCTCCTGCATCAAAAATTTGAGGGAGTGATAGGTTGTCATTCCACGCTGCAAGGCTTCGGTTTACACCTTCTGCTGCTGCATTATTTTTATACCACCTGGCATCTAAGTAAGATTGTCTGATGAGTGCAATGCTACCCATAAGGCTGCTGGGATAACTCTGTGTACTGCTACCTTTATTAAAAGAGTAGTGCGCCGCCACCCTATCTTTTATTACTGCAAAGTTTGCATTCTTATCTGCCAGCGACACGAGCGTACTTGTACCTTGCGCTATACCATCATCTACGTGTGTGAGTACAGTGCCAAAGCCAACTTCCAGCAAAGGCATTGCTCCTTTCGCATCTACAGCAAACTCAGCGGCAGCAGAACGGTCACTATGAATAGCTTCGTTCCAGCCTAGTGCGCCTTTTGCATTATTCTCCAGTTTTACCGGGGCAGTCCAGCTAAATGGCTCCCGCTTTTTGCCATCCTTAGGCATACCATATTCTGATTGCATTTCTATAAAGGAGGGATACAAATATTTATTTTTACAATCTACTATTACAGCTCCTTGTGGGAGCGCAGCAAGCTTTCCTACACTCAGAATCTTGCCGTCTTTAATAACCATAGAGGCATCCTGGAGGGTAGATCCGCTGTGCTGTACTATTGTGGCATTAGTAAATACAAAAAAGCCTGTGCGTACATCCGCCACTCCATTTACAGGAAAAGTTTCCTGTGCTTGTGTGGTGGCGGCAATGCAGAGCATAAGGCAAAAGGACATCCATTTGCGTGGCATCATAAGAAGTAGTTTTTTTTGATAAAAAAGTGAAAGGGATTTTCCGAGGGATAAAAATAATGTTTCGGCGGGAAATAAATGGGGAAATATTTTGGAGACGAATTACGAGGAGTCTTTACTGAGAATTTTTTTTCATTGCGTGTTAATCAAGCTTTGCAATTTAATTTCATCATAAAACTAACAATTCATAAATTACACTTGTACTGAAAAATAATCTTCCTCCTACAATAACCCAAAACAACCTTGCTATGAAACTGCTATTAATTCTCACTGCCAGCATAATTTCCCTTTCTGTAATCGCCCAAGACAATAGGAAACATAAAATATTAATTGGATACAGTTTCTCATCAGACTATAGTTACCGAACGCTTAGCTGTAATGACGGCAGCTCTTCTGGTAGCGTCGTTATAAAAAGCAGGAATGATATAGAGGTGGCTAAGTTTGGCTACGCAACTGGTTTCAATATTTTGTTTAACACTACGCAACTTCTGGGAATTGAAACTGGAATTCAATTTTCCAATAAAGGTTATAGAACAAAAGATATGGACTTAAATTATGCTATACCAGAGCCTGGCTCTCCAATCAAAGCAAAAATTATTTATTCCTACCAATATATAGGCATACCAGTGAAGGCAAGGTTTTCTTTTGGCAAAGAAAAAGTACGGTTCACATCAAGCGTGGGTTTTGTAACAAATTTCTTGTTACAGGTAAGGCAGGTAAATAATTACGAATATGCCGGTGGCAAAAATGAAAAAAAACACAACACTTTATCAGGATATAAAACCGTGGATATATCTCCTATAGTAAGTGTGGGCATCGACTATAAATTAAACAACAAAACTCATTTGCTTGCCGAGCCAACATTTAGATACGGAATATTAAAAACAATGGAAGCACCTGTGAAAGAAAATTTGTGGAGTGCCGGGTTAAATGTGGGGATTTATCGTGCTATTAAATGATGAATAAAGGCGATTTGCTATTGCAAAGTATATTTGTGTTTCTTATTTAGAAATATGTTGAGTGCACAGCTATGAAAAATAATGCACATACAACAACAGCATTGTACCTAATACTCCATCCTTGCTTACCCTAAACATGCCTATCTCTATTTATAGCCCTGTCCTCCTTTCTGTTAACCTTTTCCTAATACCCAAGCTCCGGTCACCGCACCCGTAGGATTTCCCATAACCCCTCGTACAAGAACAGAATAAACCTCTAAAAATAAATTATGAGAAAAGCATTAGGCACAAGCCTTATCCTGGTGATCGCCTTAATAACGGCAGCCAGCAGTTGCAAAAAAGACGACGCAACCACCGATGCAGGCGGCACAGGCACAACAGACATAACCTCTGCAGTGCAGGCAAACTATACCGGTACGGCTTCAGTAACAACGAGTGCTACATCTATAACTATAAAAAGTACCGGCCTACCAAATCATAAAACGCCCTATTGGGGTGCGGGTAATGCATTGTACGAAGATTTCCCGCCGGGCTATCATGCAAATGTAAATACCTCTATGACTGCTCACAGTTATTCGATGACCATTCCCGTAAAGCCGGCAATTACTTCTTCTCACGAGGAAACGACTCTGGGGCCCATAGGAATGGCGAGTAATGGCGTGCCCATTTATAACGACCGAGAAGGAGGCAATGTTCCTTTAGATGCATTGACTATTACAACTTTTGATTACTCTGGTGCCCACCCTGGCCCCGGGCAAGATTATCACTACCATACCACTGGCAGGTACACTACGCAGGATGATGCAAAACTGGTGGGTTTCTTAAGAGATGGCTTTCCTATTTATGGCAGAAAAGACACAACCGGTGTCTATCCCACCTTGGATGCCTATGGCGGACATACCGGAGCTACCCAGGATTTTCCTTCTGGCATTTATCACTACCACGCATCTAATGTAAATTATCTGAACACAGGTTATTATGTTTTGAAAGCGGGTAGCTACTATGGTACAAAAGGGACGTTTGCTTTTTAATAAATGTTCGTCAGACCTTAAACACAAATATAAAATCAAAAATTTAAAAACAGATCATGAAAAAATTATTATTACAGGCAGCAATCGCCATAAGTCTTACTGCAGCCGCTATTAGTTGTTCCTCTGCAAAAAAAGCGGAAACAACAGCACCTACAAATAACGGAGCACCTAACACGGATCAATTGTTTGCACAGATGGATAGCAACAAAGATGGCAAATTGTCTAAAACAGAAGTAAAAGGACCACTGGCAAACGACTTTGCAAAAATAGATACAAATAGCGATGGCTATATATCGAAAGATGAGTTGAATAAAGCGCCCAAACCCAATGGGCAAAGACCACAGCAAGGGGGAGGTGGGCAGCAAGGGCCTCCGGGTGCTGGGAAGTAAATGCAACATTGATGAACAGAGAAATATTTTTTGCCTCGCACAATTAGAACTTCTCTTTTGAAATAAATATTACAAGCTGCAGCAGCAATACAAAAGTATTGTTGCAAGCAGCTGCCCACTCAACTAACCTGGTTACGAAGAACAAATGGCAGACAAATCTGAAGAAGAAAATAAAGAAAATTTGAAAAATGAAGAAGCAGAAAATTTATCTGATGAGATAATATCTTCTTCTGATAATGAAACTTTACCAATTCAGGAGAGTGAAAATATAGAAGACTCCTCAGACACAATTGATCCTGCACTTTTTACTGGTAAGGATACTCTAAAGGCAGATACTGAAAATATGGAAGTACATCATCACGGTCATCATCATACTCAGCACGAAACAAAAAGAGGTTGGAAGTCTTATTTCTGGGAATTCTTAATGCTGTTTCTGGCTGTGTTCTGTGGTAGCCTTGCAGAATATGGTTTAGACCATAAGATTGAAGACGATCGTAAAGTACAATATATAGCTACGATGATAAGCGATTTAGAGCAGGATACTACCCTGCTAGGCGAAAGTATTACGAGGTTTAAACAGAAAGGAATAGAGATAGACAGCCTCACTACTTTATTGAGTGCAAAAAATATAAAAGACCAAAGTGCTGAGCTTTATTATTATGGTAGACTGGCTAGTCGGTTCGATTTTTTTACTAGTACAGACCATACAATAAAACAACTGGAAAACTCGGGAGCATTCCGGCTTATTAGAAATACGGAGGCAGCTACTGCTATATCAGAGTACTATGCAGAAATGACAAGCACTTATCACTTACAAAGCAATACTAATGAGCTAGCGATGGAGTATCGTTCTACAGCGTACACATTTTTTGACCCTGCAATATTTGAATCTATGGTAAATGATGAAACAAATAATGTTATTAGCAAACCAGTTGGAAAGCCATTACTGATGAGTTATGATAAGGTTGCTATAGCGCGGTTAAGCTCTACGCTTCATTACATCAAAGGATCAAGATTGGTTTTGTATAACAGATATATTTTTCTAAATAAGAAAGCCACGGCATTAATAGAACTGCTGAAAAAACAATAAGAGTGTATTATAAACTATAATAATGGGCCTCTCCTGCTTTAAACCAATTATAGAATTTCAAAAAAAACAATCAACTACCGAAGGAAAAATATAAAACAATCGTATAAATAAAAAAATAAAGAAACCATGATCTACAAATTAATTGCATTTGCAAGCCTAATAACCACACTGGCTGCCTGCGAAAAAGACACAACCACTACTACTACTACCAGTACTGACACGGTAGTAAAAGTAGAAGCCGCAAACTTCCTTACTTCCACAGGATCGGTTGTTATAACCACCGAAAACAGAACACTGTCAAATGGTACTACTGCGGCGTGTTATAAAATTGTATCTAAAAGCACGCCGGCAGATCATGTTATGGGACCATGGTGCCCTACCAATATTTCTGATGACGCCACTAAGGGCGGTATCTGGATATCTGGCGGTAATACTTATGATGTAGATGGCGCTTTTATAAAGAACCTGGCAACTTTTTACAATGATGCAACCTGGCAAATGTACAATGCAACGACTGGCGTTGTCACCAGGACACTAACGCAGGCAGATTGTGCTGCCGCTGCAAATCCTAATGTAGGAGCAACTTATAAAAACTATTGTGTGGAATGCTTACCGGCGTACGTTTCTTCTATCACAAACACATATTATATTCCGGTAACTCCCGTAAAGGCATCTAGTTCTTATACTTTTGCTACCGGCCCTGGTGGTGGTGCAGGGCCATCTCAGAGGGGTCTTGCATTTGATGGAGTAGTGTTTGATGCTCCGGCACCTACAAACGTAATTTTAGCAGCCTACACCTTAGCCCCTTTTGATGATTATGGAGCACATATAAATTTAAATGCTGGTTACCACTATCATGCGGCTACCGGTTTAACAAAACAAATCGCTCAAACAGATGGGCACGCAGCTATGATAGGATATGCGATGGACGGCTATGGCATATTTGGAAGACTGAGTGTAGCAGGGACAGAGTACACAGACCTGGATGCGAATCGTGGTCACTATGACTCTACAAGAGGATACCACTACCATGTAGATAAAGCAGGGAACAACAATTTCATTAACGGACTTGCAGGTGCTTACGCTCTGTAAATAATTTATTCCAAGATATGAGAACAATATATCTTTTATTATTAATGCTGGGTTTTAAAGCTGCGTATGCCCACAACCCAGACATATCTAGCATGATGATTTATGAGCAAAATGGCAAAACCATTTTGCTTATTAAAAGCTCCCTTACCGCATTTGAAGGAGAGGTAGATTATTTATATGGCAAAGATGCTTACAAAACCCCGGAAGAATTCATTAAGCTTGTAGCAGAGCATTTTCAGAAAAACTGTTCTTTAATTGCAGATGGCAAAAGGGTAAACTTCACTAACGTGCAGGTGCAGCTAGGGCATGAAACAAATCTATTTGCAGAACTAGAGGACTTCCCCAAATCAATTAGTGCGCTTTATGTAAAAAACAGCTTTTTTAAAGATATGCCCAATAACAAGTGCGAGCTTATTATAATAACCAACGGTCTGCCACAAGAACAATACATACTCAACCAAGAAAATAAGCAAGAGGTAACCCTCCAAGTTGCTGATAAGAAATGGGGAGTGGTACTAGAGCAAGAGGGATTTAATCTCTATTCAGGTTTTCTCATAGGGGCAGCTTTATTACTTATTATCACTTTAATAAGTTTTGTATTAATAAAAAGAAAACGCCTAATTACAGATCAAAAAAAATTAAACAAAAAAGAAGGAATTTTAGGAGAAGATTTTTCCTTTCATTCTCAAAGATTTATTGCTCAAAATTAATATAACATCTAAATGACAAAAATGACAAAAACGGTTTTTCCTGTCTTGTTTTTATTAGTTGCCGCGGCTAGCTGCAGCAAAACGGATACCACAAGCACTGGCGGGAGCGGAAGCGGTGGCGGCAGTGCGGGCGCAGATGGGACAACTACCAATGACTTTTCCCGGTTGTATGCAAAAATGTATAATGTAACTAGTGTAGACTCAACTAGTAGCACCAACATCAAGATTAAAACTTCTGATGTGCCCGATCATAAAAGTCCCTTCTTCGCTACTACTAACGCAAAGTACGAGGCATACAACGGCGACAATCCAAGTTTTAGTACTTCGATAAACTTAATGGGAACCATAAGTGACCCCGATTTACTTACACAGAATTTAACTTTCACTATTCCGCGCTACCCGGCAGTAAACAGCACACACAGCTCTACAACCGGTGGTCCTATTGGTATTGCCAGAAATGGCATAGTATTTTTTAATCAATATAATGGTGTAGGAGCCTTACTAGATGATTTGGAAATAAATAATGCTGACCAATACCTGGGCCACCCTACCCCTACAATGGCAGGTGCGCAATACCACTATCACTACGAGCCAAAATTTTTAACGGCAACGTACGGAAATTCCTCTTTTATGGGTTTCTTGCTAGATGGCTTCCCTGTGTACGGCCCTAATGAGAATGGAGTAAAAATCACTACCTCGGTTTTAGATGCCTACAATGGTCATGTAAGTGCTACCGAAGATTATCCTAACGATAAGATATATCACTATCATGTTATTTCCTCTGCATCAAGTGTATCAGCTTCTTTACTAGCTGCGGCACCATGGATCAATGGCGGAAAATATTACGGAACCAGAGGAACAGTAAACTAATGAGATTAATTGCTTTTTTGTTTTTATTGGTTTTGATTAGCTGTAAGCAAAAGCAGGATACTCGGGAGGAACAGGTTCAAAAACTTCCTCCCGAAATATTTATTGCAACAACAGATACTGCATTGCATAATAACAACGGCACCTGGTATTATAAAAACCAAAAAGCAAACGGCTACCTTATTGAAAAGAAGGGCCATGCATTGATAGCCAAATTACCTGTAATAGATGGAAAAGAAAATGGCACAGCCTATGGCTGGTTTGAAACTGGTGAGAAAAGGTATGAAAGGAGTTTTAAAAATGGCGACAGAGATGGTGCACATAAGATATGGTACAAAAGCGGGCAGCTGGGTAGCTTCAGTTTTTTCAAGAGTGATAAGCTATACGGAGTGCAAAAAACCTATTTTGAAAGTGGCAATCTCTGGCAAAGCCTTACTTATGTAAATGGCTACGAAGAAGGCAAGCAAAAAACATGGAACGATAGCGGTAGAGTGGTCAATAATTTTACAGTAAAAAACGGAAAACTATATGGCGTTGTTGGTAGATACGACTGCATGTCAGTTATGGAAAAATAGAATGGTAGTACTGGCAATGGCTTTGTTATTGTTTCAATCATGCCAGCAAACGAATAAGGTTGTAGCAGAAGATGCCTTACCCTTCTACAATACAGCCCAGTTTGATGCAGAATGGATTGCAGAATCCGATAGCAACTATAAAACTATCCATACCATCGATAACTTTTCTTTACAAAATCAATTAGGTAATATTATAACCAGAGACTCATTGGATGGGCATATCTATGTGGCCAATTTTTTCTTTACAACCTGCGGCGGTATTTGCCCTAAAATGACAAATAACCTGGTAGCACTGCAGGACAGTTTTGCCGCCAACCCTCATATAAAACTCGTTTCTTTTTCCGTAATGCCCTGGGTAGATTCCGTTCCCAAATTATATGATTATGCCCTTACTAATAATATTAATCCCGCCAAATGGTCTTTACTCACCGGCGACAAAGAACAGATATACGATCTTGCCAGAATCTCCTTCTTTGCAGAAAAGGGACTGGGTCTGCAGAAAACTAGCGATGAGTTTCTACACACTGAATCAATGCTACTCATTGACAAGAAAGGTAGGATAAGGGGAGTATACAATGCTACGCAAAAAGTGGATATAGAAAGGGTAACAGATGACATAAATGTATTGCTGAAGGAAGAAAATACTGACTTATAAAGGAGCGTCAGCATAGCTCCGTTAAAAGTAGACACAGGCGAGGCTGCATGTAAATAATTACCCGCAGCAGTAATGCAAACTCCCCTGTATATGCTAATACACATCTGCTAAAAAAATAAGTAATATTTTTACCGCTGATGAACATTGCCAACTATATAGATCATACAGCACTAAAACCTACGCTTACTATGGCAGAGGTAGAGAAATTGTGTGCCGAAGCCAAAGAGTATGGCTTTGCAGCAGTATGTGTACCGCCACTTTTTGTGGGATCTGCAAAAACTTTTTGTGAGGGAAGTCAAGTGAAAGTAGCTACCGTGATAGGCTTCCCATTTGGCTACAGCGTCATAGAAGCGAAACTGGCAGAAGTCGTAATAGCTATGGTAGATGGTGCCGATGAGCTGGACATCGTTATAAATATAGTGGCACTCAAAAATAATGATTGGCAATACCTTGCTAAAGAATTGCAAACCTTATTGCCTGTAATACAATCTAAGGGGAAAGTAATAAAGATAATAATAGAAACTGCTGAGCTTACGGAAGACGAAATCATTAAATGTTGCGACCTGTACGGCATTGCTGGCGTAGATTTTGTAAAGACGAGCACAGGTTATGCTAAAGGAGGCGCTACAGTAGAAGTGGTAAAACTTATACGAAAGCACCTGGCAGAAGCTATCAAGATAAAAGCAAGCGGAGGCATAAAAACGGCAACGTTTGCCAGGGAATTGCTGGAGGCCGGAGCAGATAGACTAGGATGTAGCAGCAGCCTGGCGATTATAGGAGTAAATACAAACACTGACAAAAATTATTAAAATAAAATGAACCTAAAATTTATATACATTCTTTCCTTTTTCGTATTTATAAGCGGGCAGCAACTCTTAGCACAAATTGAAACCGCTGCTCCTGTGGTAGAAGATTCTGTAAAGAAAACCGAGGTTGTATTTATAAAAGACTCCCGTTTAGATGCCCTGGGTAGTAAATTACTTGCATATAACAGCCTTACTGTAGAAAAAGCGAGTGGATACGGACCCGGATACAAAATTGTGTTTCCAAACTTTAGTGACCGCGATGAGGCAATGAAAGTAAGAGCGCATCTCCTCAAGTACTATCCCGAACATAGTGTAAATATGACTTTTCAAAGCCCCTATATTCGACTAAAGTTTGGAGATTTTACAGATAAAAAAGAAGCGTACAAAGTAAGAGACGCTCTAAAAACCTTGTCACTTATTACGGGCAATGTATATGTAGTGAGTGAGACAGTGAGGGTAAAGGTGGATAAAACTTTAGAGGACGCTAAATAAGTTCTAAAAGCTTAATTGGCTGAGTTACAAATACAGTAAACAAAGGCTATGTATAAATTCTGTTCAGCTATAATTTGCTTTTTAAGTTTTGCACTTTCTTCGTGTAATAATAATTCGAATAAAGTTGCACAGGCATCTATGGAAATGATAGGAGAGCAGTTCACCTTGGCCAATATTGATGATGATAGGGGAAGAATGGTAAAAATTGATTATTCAAAATCCGATATAACGATCATTGATTTTTGGATTGAATCCTGCGCACCTTGCATTGAAGAAATGAAGCAGTTTCCTGCTTTATTAAAAGGAAAAGAAGGACAAGTTTCGGTTTATAGTATTTCTGTAAATCAATACTGGTTATGGAAGAAAACGCTTTCAGATGTAAAGTTTGCATTTCTTAGCAGCGAAGTTCCTAATTGGAAACATTTAACGTTGAGGTCTGTATTCCCATCAAGTTTCAAAAATAAATTTTCGGGTGATAGATTAGCTGAGTTAGAAGATTTATACGGTATAAAAGGATTTCCTGCTTATTTTGTATTAGATAATGCCGGTAAAATTATAGAAAGACCTGAGAGTGCGGTTGCCTATTTAAAAAGCCTATAATTGGCTTACTCCTCATTCAATTTCTTTTATCATATCATCGATTTTAAAATAATTTATCTTAGCAGCAAAAACCCCTTATGCTGGATAAAATAAAATCATTGGCTGCTGCATACAAAGAAGAATTCATTGCGGTAAGGCGACATATTCACAGTCACCCTGAGCTCAGCTACGAAGAACACAACACTTCAAAATATATACAGGATTATTTACAAAAACTAGGCATTCCTTTCCAGGTAATGGCGGGCACTGGCGTAGTGGGTTTAATTGCAGGAAGGAATTCATCCAGCAGGATTGTAGCCTTGCGGGCAGACATGGATGCCTTGCCTATACAGGAAACAAACGACGTTGATTATAAAAGTACAAATGCCGGCGTGATGCACGCCTGCGGCCATGATGTGCATACAACCTGCCTGCTGGGTGCGGCAAAAATTCTACAAGAAACTAAGGCAGAATGGGAAGGCAGTGTAAAATTAATTTTTCAACCCGGCGAAGAAAAAAACCCCGGTGGGGCTAGTCTAATGATAAAAGATGGAGTACTGGAAAACCCAAAGCCGGAAAAAATATTTGCCTTGCATGTGCACCCGGGTATGGAGGTGGGTTACTTTAGCTTCCGCGGCGGTATGGTTATGGCGAGTGCAGATGAAATTTATATTACCATAAAAGCAAAAGGTGGGCACGCTGCTGCGCCACAGTTTACAGCAGATAGTATTCTTGCCACGGCACATGTTATCATAAGCCTGCAACAAGTTATAAGTAGAAATAATAATCCTTTTAATCCCAGCGTGCTCAGCATAACTGCGGTGAATGGCGGCAATGCTACCAATGTAATTCCATCAGAAGTAAAACTGATGGGCACCTTCAGAGCCATGAATGAGGACTGGCGTTTTAAAGCACATGAGCTCATAAAAAACCAAACCATAGCTATAGCAGAAGCGATGGGTGCCACTGCAGATGTGCATATAGATGTGGGCTACCCTTTTGTAATGAATGACGAAGACCTAAGCCGGGAAGCAAGGACCATGGCAGAAAAATTTGCCGGAGAAAACAAAGTGAGCGAAACAGAACTACGCATGGGGGCAGAAGATTTTGCCTACTACACCCACAAAATTCCGGGCTGTTTCTTTAGGCTAGGCGCCGGCAATGAAGCCAAAGGTATTACCAGCCAGGTGCATACTCCAAATTTTAATGTAGATGAAAACTGCTTAGAACAAGGGATGGGAATGATGGCGTGGCTGGCGGTGAAGGGCTGATGGTGAATTAGTAAGTATTAATAAATATTACGCACGCTTCCCATTCTCTTAAAAAAATCACACTGGCACAAGAGTCGTATTTTATGATTTTGCCTTACTTATTTCCAAGCTAAAAATATTACCTTGGAAATTCGTCGTATTGCTTACTAAAATCAAATTATGAAAATAGCCTTTCATGGTGCTGCGCAAACCGTAACAGGTAGCAAACATCTGCTTACTTTAGACAATGGCAAAAAATTACTGCTCGACTGCGGTATGTTCCAGGGAATGGGAAAGGAAACGCCGGAGCTCAATAAAGACCTGGGTTTTGATGCTGCTTCTGTGGATTACATGATCCTTAGTCATGCACATGTAGATCACTCTGGTCTTATACCGCTACTGGTGAAGCAAGGTTATTATGGAAGTATATATGCCACACCAGCTACTGTAGATCTTGCTACGGTACTTATGGCAGACAGTGCGGGCATACAAGAGTCTGATGTAAAATATGAAAACAAAAGAAGAGCAAGAGAAGGCAGATCTTATGTAGAACCATTATACAGTACACAGGATGCCGTAAATGCCGCAAAACAATTTATAGTAGTAGATTATGATAGGTGGACAAAAATAGACGAAGACCTGGAGTTTTGTTTTACAGACGTCGGGCACATTATAGGTAGTGCTGCCGTACATGTTCGGTTTTCAAATAATGGAAAGAAGGAGCAACTTACGTTTAGTGGAGATGTAGGTCGCTACAGAGATATTATCTTAAAAAGTCCTGCTACCTTTGAGCAGGCAGATTATATATTGCTGGAAAGTACTTATGGTGATAGACTACATGAAGACGTACTCACCACACCAGATCACTTGCTGGAGTGGATAGACCGTACCTGCATGCAAAAAAAGGGTAAGCTAATTATGCCGGCTTTTAGCGTAGGGCGCACACAGGAAATACTCTTTGCTCTTAATCAACTGGAACTGGAAAACAGGCTTCCGCCCATAGAGTATTTTGTAGACAGCCCACTGAGTATGAAGGCCACAGCCATTATTAAAAGCTATCCAAAATATTTTAACAGTAGGGTACAAAAGATCCTGGAAACTGATCATAACCCATTTGGGTTTAAAGGACTTAAATTTATACAATCCGCCGATGAGAGTAAATCTCTGAATTATTATAAAAACCCTTGTGTTATTATAAGTGCAAGCGGCATGGCAGATGCCGGCAGGATAAAACACCATATTAGTAATAACATAGAAAACAGCAGAAATGCTATACTTATGACGGGATACTGCGAACCTAATTCCCTTGGTGGTAGATTAAAAAAGCATCCCCAGGAAGTAGGTATTTTTGGGCAAGTACACGAAGTAAATGCAGAGATAGGAGATATTAAAAGTATGAGCGCTCATGGCGACTATGAAGACCTTTTTCAGTTCCTGGCTTGCCAGGATCCGAGGAAAGTAAAAAAACTATTCCTGGTACATGGAGAGTATGATGTGCAGCAAACCTTTAAAGGCAAGTTGATGAAAAAAGGTTTTGCAGATATTGTGATACCCGAGAGGCATTATGAGATAGGGTTGAAATGATTTGAAAATTAGTTAATTTGAAAATGTGCTAATGGAGAACTAAGTGCTCATGCGTTTTGGCGCTAGTGTCCTAATCAAGAGATGTGATAATTATATAAATTAGTATAAAACCTGTCAACACTAATCAGGGATTTACAGCAATCAAAAATCAAAAATTAAAAATTAAAAATCTTTAAAAGCATGGACGCTTACGGCAAAATACTGGTAATAGCGATGCCTATATTTCTGTTACTCGTGCTATTTGAAAAGTGGTACGGCTGGCGAAAGGGCAAAGAAACGGTTCGCACGCTCGATATGGTGAGCAGCCTTGCCAGCGGTGTTACCAATGCTACAAAGGATGTACTGGGGCTTGCGCTTGCCATCATAACCTATAAGTGGCTGGTGGGAGAGATTGCTATAATTCATATAAGTGCAAGTTGGCTTACATACGTTGTAGCCTTTATCGTGCTGGACTTTGCAGGCTTTGCCGTACACGCACTTGCTCATAAGGTTAACTTTTTCTGGAACAGCCATATCATACATCACAGCAGCGAAGACTTTAATCTTGCTTGTGCACTGCGCCAGAGTATTTCTGTATTTATAAAATTGTTTATTATTTTATTAGTGCCGGCAGCTTTACTAGGCGTTCCCGCCACTGTAATAGCAGTGGTAGCTCCACTCCATTTATTTGCCCAGTTTTGGTATCACACGGAGCATATAAATAAGATGGGTTTTTTAGAAAAAATAATTGTAACGCCATCGCATCATCGGGTCCATCATGCCATTAACCCGGAGTACATTGATAAAAATTTTGGACAAATATTTATTTTTTGGGACAAACTCTTTGGCACTTTTCAAAAAGAAAGAGAAGATGTGGCACCTGTATACGGCGTTACACGACCAGTTAGAACCTGGAATCCAATAAAAATTAATTTTCAGCACATGGCGCTGCTGGTAAAAGACGCCTGGCGAACAAAAAAAATTGCTGATAAGATAAAAGTGTTTTTCTCGCCTACAGGCTGGCGCCCGGCAGACGTAGAAGAAAAATATCCTGTATTTAAAATAGAGGATCTGTATAATTATAAGAAATATGACACATCTCACAGGCAAAATTTTAAAATTGTATTGTGGATTCAATTACTTGTACTATTGGGCACAGTTGCTTATCTATTTTCAAATATTGCCTACATAGGGAAGCCGGACATTTTCATCTACGGAGGATTTGTATTATTATTTATTTACGCTCTTACAGAACTTATGGACGCCAGTCCTTATGCCTATTTATGGGAATTTGCAAAAGCTGGTTTCGGTTTTTTCATAATTCTGCGAACGGGCGATTGGTTTGGTATAAATGCTTTTTGGGAATACTCTGCTTACGGTATAGGATTGTATTTTACGTGTTCTGCTTTGTATAGTTTGTGGTATTGTAGTAAGCTAAATTTTGCCACAGAACAAGCAATTTCTTAATTTGAATAATGAAAATTTACAAGGCAGAATTAAAGACAGAAATCTATTTTACTCTTGGATTTGCAATTCTACTGGCTACAACAATTTTCCTTTTCTTCAAAATTGCAGACTTAACTAGTGTGATGATTTTGATTTCCGTTATACTTCTCTTTCTTGTATTCAATTTTCTTACGTTCAGACTTTATGAAATTCATCTTGATATTGCGAATAGCAGCCTAACCTTAATCCATAAAAATTATTGCCGGTTGCAGAAAACAAAAATATATGACCTCAAGTATATTGAATTTACATACAAGTATGAACGAACTTCATTAAGAGGGGGAATAAAAAATGTGTGCTCGATTTATTTCTACGAAAAAAAGTTAAAAGCGTTGGTTCCTGATGAAGACGATTGGTGCACAGAGGAAATTAATAATTTTGTTTGTGGTTTGACAGAAGCTGGTGTGAAAAAGAAATTTGTGGGGTATAGCTTAATAGACGTGGACATTTAGAATAAGGATACAAGTTCTTTCGATGGCTCTCACATGAAGTCCTACTAAAGGGAGTGCTATAAGAGCACTTAAATATATTTTCCCAAACCGCCGTAAAAAATTTGGAAGTAATACCCTGAGATATTATCTTTGCCGTCCTTTAAAAAAAGGAAGTCGCCGCGTTGGTCAAGGGGTTAAGACGCCTCCCTTTCACGGAGGAGTCACGGGTTCGATTCCCGTACGTGGTACAGCTTTTAAAAACCGTTCAACTTTATTGAACGGTTTTTTAGTTTTTAGACCTTTTCTCCTCCCCTTGTACAAATATTCTATAAGTACCCTTCTCTGAGGGCCCCTATTTTTTTTGTCCTTGCATAATGTCCTATATTAGTGCCTCATTGATACAAGTTTGTAATGAACTTTTCAAAAAAAAGACAAAATAGAATTTTATGGATTTTAGCAAAGCCTACGACCTCATAGTAGGAAAACTTAGTACCTGGATGAATCTTCTAATAAAGATGCTTCCTAATCTTCTGCTAGCCGCAGTTGTTTTAGTAATAGGAATATTCATTGCTAAATATGTACGCAGGTTAGTAATGAAACTTATTGCTAAAGTATCACACAATACTACTCTGAACAGTTTGTTTGCTTCTATTGTATACGTAGCTACCGTTGGAGTAGTGTTATTTACTTCCCTCACTATCTTAAATCTTGATAAAGCAGTTACTACCTTGCTTGCCGGTGCAGGTGTACTTGGTTTGGGGCTCGCATTTGCCTTCCAGGATATAGCAGCCAATTTTATGTCGGGGATATTTATCTCATTCAGAAAACCAATAAATATAGAGGACATTGTAGAAATTCAAGGCTTCCTGGGAAGGGTAAAAGAAATAAACCTTAGAGATACTGTCGTTCAAACTTTTACAGGCCATATGGTGATTATTCCCAATAAGGAGGTTTTTCAAAACCCTATAGTGAATTATTCATTACTGGGCAAACGAAGAATGGACCTGGCAGTGGGTGTATCGTACGGGGACGATCTTGAGAAAGTAAAGAAAATCTCATTAGATGCCGTTTCTAAAATAGAAGGTTTGGGAGCAGACGAAACGACTTTGTTTTTCACAGAATTTGGAGATAGCAGTATAAATTTTACTATTAGATTATGGTCTGCGTCTGCGGATCAACCGCATTACCTTAAAGTGAAAAGTGACGCTATTATAGCGCTTAAAGCTGCATTTGATAGTAATGACATTATGATACCATTCCCGATACGTACGCTCGACTTTGGAATAAAAGGAGGAGAAAAGTTAGAAGAAATGGATATGAGTAAATTCTATGCAGCATCTAAACCTGATACGGGAAATTAGTTGATAATTAAAATCTAGGACAACGTAAATCATCTCTGCTACTATACCTGCCCGAGTGAAAACTTTGGTAGATAATAGATGCTTCCATCCCTCCGCGGCCAAAACTAGCCTGCCTAAGATTAGACATATTTATATCATAACTAAGCGAAAATGCCAGTGGTTTGGTTTCCAGCTTTACCACGGGAACGAGGGCATCATTATATCTATAGTAGCTCCCGATATGAAAAAGATATTTTGGATCAGCAATGTCTCCTATTTTACGGGATATAACTATCCCTCCTATCATATTTGTAAAACTGCCTTGCTTGCTAAAATCTCCTTCTAAGGTTATATATGCATTTTCACTAAAGGAAGTACGAACACCGATGCTATACACTATTTTTGGACTCATTTCTATGTCATAATTACTGTAAAAAGCAACATTCTTTGGTTTGGTGAAATGATGATATGCTACTCCTGCATAGATGTTATTATCTTCATTGCTTCCCAGCTGCGTATTAAAACTCATGCCCACAGTAGCGTCGCCATAACTGTAACTGTTGCGGGTAAATGATTCTCCTGTAGAAGAGCCCGGTACATATCCTGTACCATCAAACTGACTGTCAGTCGTTATTTTACTTCTGTCTATTCTACGTTGTACAAGTCCTCCCATTACCGCCATAGACAAGTACATATTGCGCTCATCACTCAGCGATTTATGCAGATTTATCATAGGTAAAACATGGGTGGCAGACAGTGCTACTGTGCCGGCCCTGTCGTATAAAACCTGTCCTCCTATCGTAACAAAATCATTTTTTCTGCCAATAGGTAATTTGAACTCCGCATTTACAGAACCTGTTTTATATGCATCTGTAAAACTATTCCACTGGGATCTGTACACAGTTTGTATTCGAACATCGCCGCTAAAGAGACCTGCCAGCGCAGGATTGCGAAGCAAAGGCGTTTCAGATAATTGGGAAAAATGTATATCCTGCCCCTGTACAGAAAGCGCCACACTACCCACAAGTAGTGTGATGCTGATTTGTAACAGATATGTATATACTTTTCCTTTCATTTTTATTTTATACTTAGTAAGGTTATAATATAAGGGCGATATTGCCTTTAAATAAAGTGAGCGTAGTGTTGTCCTCGCAAAGTATTTCTACAATGTATACGAAGACATCCGGAGATAATTTCTTACCTCTGAATGTGCCATCCCAACCCCCTCTTATATCATTTGCCTGTGCACCATATTTGCTAAAAACCTCTTCACCCCATCGGTTAAAAATTTTCATCTGCTTTACTTGTGATATACCAGTTCCTCTTACATAGAAATAGTCATTTGCTCCATCGCCATTGGGAGAAAAGGTATTAGGAATAAAGACATTACCATTTGTACATTTAACTGAGATATTTACACTGGCTGTAGCAGCACATCTACCTGGGTTTAGAACTTGTACTGTATACCTGCTAGGACCAGTAGGCCTTACCGTTATTGAAGGATAATTTGTATTCACAAGTCCGATAGGGTTTTGCCACAAGACATTAGTAACATCTCCGGAAAGAAGTGGAGTAAGTGTAATTGTTTGACCTATACTTATAGTTGTATCTACCTGTAAACTTACCGTGGGGATAGGATACACTTCTATGGGGAAATAAGCGGTATCACTAAAACATCTATTCATATCTGTACCTACCACTCTGTAGGTTGTATTTATAGAGGGACGAGCCTGTACGGTACTGCCAGTTATAGCACTTAAGCCTGCTGGGGGGCTCCACAAATAATTAGCTGCCCCGGAAGCAGTGAGCGTCACTGAGCTACCTATACATATAGTGTCTCTTCTTCCTGCAGATATTTGCAATGGTTTTATTACATCTACAAAAACGGAATCTGTAGCCGTACAACCAGCTGCAGAGGTTCCTGCAACTTTGTAAAGAGTTGCATTGCCAGGTGTAGCAATGGGGCTTGCACAGCTGGCGCAGCTAAGACCTGCAGCCGGAGACCATGCATAATTACTTGCACCTGTGGCAATTAATTGCTTACCAGTACCCTGACAAATAAAATCGTCAGCTCCTGCGTCTACCACCGGTATAGGAATGGCTTCCACCCTTTTAACCACAGTATCTACGCATCCACTGCTATTGGTAGCAATGAGCATTATGCTATGTGTACCTGCCTGGGAAATGCTGTAAGGGGACATTATAGAATCTGTGCCCACAATGGCTCCATCAACATACCACTTCCAGCTTATGGTAGATGTATCTGGACGCAGCAGCCTTGCTGCGGTACTTAAGGTAAGCGGCACACAGCCATCTTGTAAGGGATTAAAATCTGCAATGGGTGCGGCAATTATTCTAATAGGTAGTGGCAGAGCAAAACTGGTAACACATCCATTAACACTAGTTGCTGTTATACGTGGATAGTAGAGCCCCGGGGTATTATATAAATGACTGGGCGAAGCCTGTGTACTGCTGGTACCATCTCCAAAATCCCACAAATAACCTGTGATGGCAGCAGTACTTACAATATTATTTGTGAACTGAACCATTGTACTGTCGCAACCCAAAGTGGTACTTGTTGTAAAATCCCCTGTGATACCGACAACGCTTACGGTATCAAGACCTTCAACCGATACCGTACAGCCTTCCACATTTTTCAGGATCATCTTTGGGACATAATTTCCGGTTTGTATATAAGTATGAGTAACCACTGAGTCTGTGGTAGCCAGCGTAGTACCATCAGCAAAGTCCCACACAAATGAAGAGCGGTTCAAAGTATTTGCTCTGAAAGTAGCTGTAAAAGGAACACATCCATTAAGCGGTAAATAATTGAAACTACCAGAAGGGCCCTTTATAATGATTGTCTTGGTAGAGGAGGCTGTGCAACCGCCATTGGTCGTAATACTTAGCGTAACCACAAAAGCTCCTGGCGTGGTGTACAAATGTGAAGGATTTAGAGCCGAAGAACTGGAGCCATCACCAAAATCCCAGTTGAAGGATTGCAAGTTGGTTGAAATATTTGTAAAATTAACTAACAACGGTGGGCATGATGCAATTGAATCATTAACAGAAAAGCCAGAAAAAGGCGTAATGATCCGTTGAGGCTTAGTAATTGTACTTACACAACTATATTGATCTCTTATGGTGAGCCTGACAGTATATAGCCCTTCATTAGTATATATATGTCCGGGGTTCTGCAAATTACTTTGCATACCATCACCAAAATCCCAGAGATAACTAAGGCCGGGACCTGTAGATGTATTCAAAAAACTTACAGTACTACCGGGGCAGGAAACACTATCTGACGAGCTAAAGGAAGCCATTGGAGTAGACACCAGCAACACATTCGGTTTTGTTATACTGTCTGTACAACCGCTGGCATCTGTAACTATTAAAGTAACAGTGTAGGTACCACTGGTATTATAAGTATGAGCAAATGGTGGAGAAGTAAATAGTTGAGAACTGCCATCGCCAAAATCCCAGAACCAGGTTTCGATTGCATTGATCCCGTCAGTAACTGACTGATCTGTGAAAACTACAGAGGAAGAAGAGCATATACCTGCTACTGCAGGACTAAAATCTGCCGCAGGACCATTTATCCTCATATACTGATCCTTTACGATTGTATCTGTACAACCATTTATATCCATAATAATAAGACGGACTGAATAATTGCCAGAAGAAGAATAACTGTGTTGTACTATTTCGCCACTGCCTTGACTTCCATCACCAAAATCCCATTGAAAATTTACAATATTATTTACTGTGCTGCTAGTGTCTGCGGTAAATTCAACTGCAACATTCTTGCAAGCAAGTGTTTGATTTGCTGTAAAGTCTGCCCGTTCATCTGAGATAATTACATCCTGTGACCGTTCATGGTCACAACCTGTTACATTATTGATGACCCTTAGCACAACAATGTATGTACCTGTAGCACTGTAAGTGTGTACAGGATTTTGAACTGTAGAAGTATTGCCATCGCCAAAATCCCAAAACCACTGGTCTGCTCCTATGGAGTTATCAGTAAAACTTCGGTAATATTTATTTAAACAATCCGGGTCCGTAATGAATCTGGCTATGGGTGGTAGTATATGAATGTAGTTTGGAAAAACAATGGTATCAAAACAATTACTGTTTCCCACAATAAGGGTGATGGTGAACCGACCAGTATCGTCATAATTATGTATAGGATTTTGATCATTGCTCGTACTACCATCTCCAAAATCCCAGTGCCAGAAATTTATCATTCCCGTACTCAGGTCTGTAAAATTAATAGGGATTTTGGCACAAGCTTCCAATGGTGAGGCGACAAGATTTGCCGTAGGTTTTTCAGCAGCTATGACAGATGCTGGCTTAGTAACTGTATCTGTACAGCCACCAGCTGTAGTAATGATAAGCTGCACGGTATACACGCCTACGGGATAAGTGTGCGTAGGATTAGATTGCGTACTTGTATTGCCATCTCCAAAATTCCACAGATAACTTACTACCGGATCTACCGAAGTAACATTGGGTATAAAGGAAACCACCAACGGGGCACAGCCAGAGTCTGGAGGACTAGAAAAATCGACGATGGGCTCCTGAATTTGTATATAATTACTTTTCACCAATGTATCTGTGCAGCCGTTGCTGCCAGTGGCTATAAGCGTAACTGTGTAGCTGCCATTTGCAGTATAAGTATGCGTGGGATCTGTTGCTGAAGACCCGCTGCCATCCCCAAAAATCCATTCCACTCTATTAGAGTTTAAAGAATTATTTGTAAAACTAACGGTAAGAGGTGCCTGGCAACTTACAATGGGTATACCTGTAAAAGCTGCTGTAGGTTTAGGTAATATTGAAATTGATTTTACAACTGTGTCTTTACATGCGCTGTAAGAGTTTATAAGCCTTACCATAAAAGTGCCGGGAGCATTGTACACTTTTACAGGATTCATTTGTGCTGAAGTAGTACCATCACCAAATTGCCAGGCAGAAGACAGAGGCAAAGGCGTACTTGTATTTAAAAAGTTAGCGGGGCTGCCCGTGCAAACATTATCTATAAAGCTGAAATCAGGAACCCGGCTGCCCACCGTTATTACGTTAGGTCTTGTAAGCGTATCCCTGCAACCAGAGGAATTTATAACAATAAGGCTTACAGTGAAGGAACCGCTAGTGCTGTAAGTATGAACCGGATTTGTAAGTGTAGATGTATTGCCATCTCCAAAGCTCCATTGATAAGTAAGTATGCCCGTTCCCGTACTTGTATTTTGAAAACTAATAGTTTGCTGCTGTGTGCAACCTAGCGGCGGCGTAAAAGTAAAACCAGCAATCACTCCGTCAGATATAGTAATATAATTATTCTTGATCTCCGTATTTACACAACCATTATTAGATGTAGCAAACAATGTGACCGTATAAACTCCCTGCGCAGTATAAGTATGACCGGGATTCTGCAAAGTTGATGTAAAACCATCACCAAAATCCCACAACCACTTCGTAATAGTTCCGTTTGTGACAGAAGAGAGATCTGTAAACTGTACTTGCAAGGGAAAGCACCCTGTTCGCTTATTTACAGTAAAATTCACCACAGGCTTATCATTTACCGTGATGTATTGTGTTTTTGTAAGCGAATCTTTTAAACCTGCAGCATTTGTAATTACTAACTTGACGCTGTAAACGCCCGGAGTAAAATAAGTTGCGGAAGGATTCTGTAAGGTAGAAATGGAACCGTTCCCCAGCGTCCATCTCCAGGACACAGGATTACCAGTACTTTGATCCTGAAAAGTTGCTACAAGCGGATTACAACCACTAGTGTCTGGCGTGCTAAAGTTTGCAATTAATTGCGCTTCCACTACATGATTGCAGAAAAACAGTAATAAAGTCGCAAAAAAAAATTGGCGTAGACGTTTGAACATTAAAAGCTGGCTTGTAAGAGAATCGTGGCTAAATATACCCGAATAAATTAACAAGCTATTTAATCAAATACCAAACCAAACCATAAAATTAGAACGATATTGCTTTCATATTTA
The DNA here is from genome assembly GCA_037968795.1 of Ferruginibacter sp. Taxonomy (GTDB): domain Bacteria; phylum Bacteroidota; class Bacteroidia; order Chitinophagales; family Chitinophagaceae; genus Ferruginibacter. Next base: position 14 of record JBBKWE010000246.1, on the reverse strand, counting down.
TAAATGTATTATAT
>JBBKWE010000245.1:0-4498 GCA_037968795.1 Ferruginibacter sp. | reverse complement strand
AATACTTTTGGGATCAGTACAGATCCTACATTAGTAACCAATGTAAAGTTTACTGCTTTCCCTACCGGTGCTACGAGCATAGTAATAGCAGGAGTTAATTACACAACACTTGCTGCGATTAATACGGCTTATCCAAATGGACTGCCTACAGATGCAAATGGCAGACCAACGCCTACTATTACTGTTGACCCTTCATTTGTAGGAGTGGGTGATGTAGTGATAAGCTTTAATGCTGTAGATGCAGCGGGCAAGCTAAGTGCCAATGTTGCTACTGCTACTTTATCATTCAATGGTGTTTTAGCGGTAAATCTCACATTATTCAATGCGATATCAAATAGCGGCAAGTCCATCCTTAATTGGAAGACAGCTTCTGAGGTTAACAGCTATGGGTTCTATGCAGAGCATAGTATTGATGGAACGATCTTTAAGCAAATAGGATTTGTGCCTTCAGCTTCTGCAAATGGTAACAGCTCCCGGGACCTATCTTACGAACTTGTACATAACTTCCCTGCAAAAGGAACAAATTATTACAGAATAAAAATTGTAGATAAAGACGGTAATATAAAATATAGCAACATTGAAAAAGTGACAATGATCGACATGCAAATTACAATGTCGCTTGTTCCTAACCCGGTTACAGTCAATAGTAAATTGATCATATCAGGTATAGATAAGTTTGAAGGTGCCTCGGTTATGGTTATAAATACAATGGGACAGGTAGTATCAAAAAGTATTATTACTCAGCAAACTACAACTTTGAATCTCAATTCCCTCTCAGCGGGTGTTTATTATTTGAAGTACGTAGATTTGGAAGGGAATTCTAAGACTATTCGTTTCGTGAAATAAATTTCAGATGCAAATTTAATAACTGCCCACTTTGTATTACAAGGTGGGCAGTTATTGTTTTTAGATAAATTTGCATGTTATGTATAGTTTTTTTTTATGATTAGTATATACCGTTAACCCTTTCTTAATAGCGGAGAACATGAAGGACAATACGTACAAAACTCTTTATATTGCGCACATTATTAAGTACAGAAAAGATTGATGTATGAAGAATGCTTCCATAATTATAAATATCATTTTGCTATTGGCGGTTGCCTTTTTGTATTTCCATGTATTTGGAAATAAAAAAGAAGGTAAAACTGTTGCGGCTAAGACAATAGTAAAAGACTCTGCAGGGAATATAACAACTACAAGTGGCGTGATTGCTTATGTAGAATTAGATTCGCTTAATAGTAAGATCAATTATATAAAGACCCGTAGAGAGGAATTGGAAAGAGAACAAAAAGCTATTGAAAATGAGTGGAACGCGGGTATGAGATCTTTGGAAAATAGAAGAGATAAATTTGTAGCGAGGGGAAATGCCATTACCCAGATAGAAGCGGAAAAGTTTCAAGAAGAGCTTATGCAAGGACAACAAGCAGTTGAGCAGAAAAAGCAAAATAGCAGTAGCAAACTGCAAGAAAAAAGCTACCGATACATGGAAGATATTCAGGGCAAGTTAAAGACGTTTTTAGCAGAATACAACAAAGAGAAAGGGTATACTTACATTCTCACAGCTGGCACTGGTTTAGATTATATGATCTACCGTGATAGCACCCTTAATATTACAGATGATGTAATTTCTGGTATGAATAGTCAATTGAAGAAATAACTTTCTCTCTTTCTATAATCACTATATATCGTGCTTCTCAAAGTTTTCCGGATTAAATCTTATGTTATATAATGGAGCATTACCTTTTGATGATACTACCTCTTCAACTTAGTCTTGACCTACCTAAAGGCTGACTACCGGATATGCATGGCCGCCTCTCCTTACTTTAAATATCTATATGCAAAAGTATTTTCTAGTAGTTAGATAAATTAAAATCTTTACTTTACAGCCATCAACCAAAACAAACTAAATGGCTGCACATTACAAACCTACCCTTGGTCTTTTTGATGCTACTATGATAGTAGCCGGCAGTATGATTGGTTCTGGTATCTTTATAGTAAGTGCCGATATTACCCGTAACGTTGGAAGCGCAGGCTGGCTCATAGCTGTATGGCTTATCACTGGTTTTATGACGCTTACCGCCGCGCTTAGTTATGGCGAACTGAGTGCCATGTTCCCCAAAGCAGGCGGGCAATATGTTTACCTCAAAGAAGCCTTCAATCCTCTTATAGGATTTATGTATGGCTGGAGTTTCTTTGCCGTTATACAAACCGCTACCATTGCTGCCGTAGGTGTTGCTTTTAGCAAATTTGCCGGGTATTTTATTCCGGCCTTGGAGGTAAATGACGCTAATATTCTCTTTCAGGTCGGCTCTTTCAAATTATACGCTGCCCAGCTGGTAAGTATACTACTAATAGTTTTTCTTACTTATATAAATACAAAAGGGGTGAAGGAAGGTAAGATTGTGCAAACTACATTTACCATTATAAAATTACTTTCTCTTTTTGGACTGATAGGCTTTGGTTTTCTTCTTGCCGCAAAGAGTGATGTATGGAATGCAAACTGGGCAGATGCCTGGACGATGACTAGCCGAAACGCAGAAGGTCAGGTTATAGGCGGTGTTTTTGGTAGCGCAGTTCTTGGTGCAATATCGGCAGCTATGGTGGGCTCTATATTTAGCAGCGATGCTTGGAACAACGTCACCTTTATAGCAGGAGAGGTTAAAAATCCGCAAAAGAATATTGGAATGAGTTTGCTTTTTGGGACACTCATCGTTACAGTTATTTATGTTTTGGCAAATCTAATGTACATAAGTGTAATGCCTTTAAATGAGCTGGCATCTGCTCCGCAAGATAGGGTAGCAGTAGTGGCGGGGAATAAGATTTTTGGCGATGTAGGAGCCTATGTAATCGCAGTGATGATTATGATATCCACTTTTGGTTGCAACAACGGACTTATTTTATCTGGTGCAAGAGTATACAACGCTATGGCAAGAGATGGATTGTTTTTTAAAAAAGCAGCAAAGCTTAATAAAAATAACGTGCCTGAGTGGGCGCTTTGGTTACAGTGCTTAGTGGCAGGCTTACTTTGTCTAAGTGGTCGCTATGGCGACTTATTAGACATGATTGCTTTTGTGGTAGTATTGTTTTATGCGCTTACCATCATTGGTATTTTCATTTTAAGGAAGACCAGGCCAGATGCAGAAAGACCGTATAAGGCATTTTTGTATCCTATATTGCCCGCTATTTATATTATCATGGCCATTACATTTTGTGTGATGTTATTTTTATATAAGCCGGAATATACCAGCTATGGCTTAGGTATTGTTCTACTGGGAATACCATTATATTTCTTTGCATTACCAAAGGAGAAAAAAATAATAGAAGACTAATGGGAGATAAGGATTTCAAAAAAATATTTGAAGATATTACGAACCTAAAGGTAGGTGTGCTAGGAGACCTGATGCTAGACACTTATTGGTGGGGACATGTAGAAAGAATTTCTCCTGAAGCGCCAGTGCCGGTGGTAGCAGTAGATAGCAGAGAGCAAAGAATTGGCGGTGCAGGAAATGTAGCGCTCAATGTAGTGAGCCTGCAAGCGCAGGTTTCTGTTTTATCTACCATAGGCCAAGATGCAGATGGGAGAGAGTTGATGGGGTTGCTTGACGACAAAGGAATAAATACCCAATTTGTATTACAATCCTCCGATCGTATTACCACCAATAAAATAAGAATCATTAGTCGCAATCAACACATGATGCGCTTAGATGCGGAGGTAACTAATATGCTTTCTGCCTCTGAAGAAGATGCGCTATATGCAAACTGTGAAAAATTTATTGAAGAAGTAAAGCCTCATCTTCTTATCCTGGAAGATTATAATAAAGGCGTACTTACAGAAAGTCTTATACAAAAAGTGATTGCACTTTGCAAGGCCAGCAATGTAATTACCGCTGTAGATCCCAAAAGAAAAAATTTCTTTAGCTACAGAGGTGTAGATATTTTTAAACCAAATCTAAAAGAAGCGAGAGAGGGTTTAAATATTATTTCAGAGGAAGTTACAGAACAAGGACTAAGAGAAATTCATGATGCCTTGTACAAGGAATTGCAACACAATAATTCTTTCATTACCCTTAGCGAAAAAGGAGTGTATTATGAGAATGCATCTGAGTATAAACTCCTGCCAACACACATAAGAAAGATAGCCGATGTAAGTGGTGCAGGTGATACTGTTATTGCCGTAGCCTCTCTTGTGTACGCTGCTACAAAAGACGTAGCCCTCATGGCAGAAGTAGCCAACATAGCGGGAGGGCTTGTGTGCGAAGAAGTAGGTACAGTGGCTATAAATAGAGAAAAATTGTTGGCGGAGTGTGAGGAGTTGTTAGGGTAAGGGGATTTATTTTTTCTCTTAATGACTCTGAACTAAAAATTAGATAAAAATAGTAATGCCGTCTACTGACAACTTTCTACTAAATAAAGATTGATATTTATAAATGATTCATTTTAACCCTCGTTGAAACTGTGCAACTCTCATAAAGGTTTCCCTATCCGTAGAGTTCAGCGC
>JBBKWE010000244.1:0-16313 GCA_037968795.1 Ferruginibacter sp. | reverse complement strand
AAATATTATAGTGCATTGCAACTGAAAATCAATAGTTTTCTTATAATTAATATTATGTTAAGTAGAATATCAAATTTTTTAAAGATCTATACCTCTCATTTTCTTCTTCACTTCTCTTCGCATAACTTTTCATAATTATTAAATGTTGACCTGAACTCCTATCTCGTACTTGTTCACGGCGTATGTGTAACAAAGCTCATCAGTATATAGGTAGTAAAAGCAGACTTTGTGAAAACCTATAAGTTGTTCACAAACTAGATGGGTTTAGCTAGATTCTCATAGTCGTTCTTTTGCCCAGACTGGTTTACCGGCGATAGACCTCTTCTTGGAGACTTCAGAGACAAAAAGTAATCTAGATTACACAGAAAATCATAGCAGTTCTAGTAGCTGAGTTTGTTTACTTGCTCTTCACTATCCTGTAAATTAATTTCGAAAGTATGATCTCTACTTAACATAATATATCAACAGACTTTCAACTCGTCCAATTTCTTAACCACCCATTTTTGCTTCTGCGGCATCTTATAAAAATTCCGCATCGCCTTAGCTACCTGCTCCCCACTTATACTTTTATATTTTTTCAGAAAGGGTAATACAATGGATAATCCATTGATAATTTTTGCGGAAATTTTCTCCCCTGCTCTACTCTTTTTCCTATCACCTGCTAGTATACTAGGCTGAACGATGATTATTTTCTCAAATGGCAGGCTTTTTATCTTTTCTTCGAGCTCTCCTTTCATTTTTGTGTAAAAGAACAGGGAGTCTTTATTTGCAGAGGCTGAGGAAACGAGCACGTATGCAGGCACAGAATTCTCCGCTGTCATTTCTGCAAATTTGTATTGATAGCTAACGTCGACCCTATACTGCTTTTCTTTGCTGCCAGCCTGCGACAAGGTAGTTCCCAGGCAAGAAAAGAAAACATCTCCCTTCACCGCCTCTTTATAAGCTTCTATTCTGTCAAAGTCTATGATAAATTCTTCCAGCTTTTCGTGCGTAATGTCTGTGCTCCTTCGGACAAAGATTTTCACTTTGCTAAAATCATCATCTGCCAGCAATTGCTTTAGTAATGCAGAACCTACGAGGCCGGTTGCTCCTATGATAATGGCTGTTTTTTTCATATTATTTTTATTAACCGCAGAGTTTGAAGACTTGGTCATTCTGCTACCTTCTCCCCTGTTCTTATGACTTTCTTGCCACATAGGCTCGAAGGCAGAAAGGAACACAAAGGAAAATACCCCACCAATTCTAGCAGGGTATCAATTCTAAGTCATCCATTAGCACATTTTCAAATCAGCACATTATCTAATTATTCTTTATCTTCTTTGTCTTCATCCTCCTCCTCTGTTTCTTCTTCCTCTTCAGATTCTTCTTCTTCTTCTTCTTCTTCCTCTTCATTAGCCAGATCCACGTCTTCAGCCTCTAAGACCTCAGCTACCACTTCTATCACTATAGGATTGCCTTCTTCATCAAGCAATATCTCCTCTTCTTCCTCTTTTTCTGAGAGTTGCGTGATGGCAGCTATACTATCTCCGTCTTTCACTCTTATCAATTTCACCCCTTGTGTAGCCCTACTTAGTTCACTTATTTTATCTACTGCCATGCGTATAGTGATTCCGCTTTCGCAAGTGATCATAAGGTCTTCCTCTTCAGTTACTGCAAGTATTCCTACTAGTCCACCAGTCTTAGGCGTTACTTTAATGGTTTTTACTCCTTTACCACCCCGGTTTGTGATTCTATAGTTGGCTTCTCCGGTTTCTGCATCATCAAGCGACGTACGCTTACCGTAACCTTTCTCACTTACTACAAGCACGGTCTTGCTATTGTCCTCTTTATTTACCGCTATCATTCCTACCACAGGATCTTTTTCTGCGTCTGCAAAAATTCCTGCTACTCCTATACCTCCCCGGCCTGTTGCTCTTACTTTTGATTCATTAAAGCGAATAGCCCTACCAGATTTTACAGCCATTATAATCTCGCTATTACCATCAGTAAGTTTGGCTTCTATAAGTTGGTCGCCTTCTCTTATATCTATGGCATTTATACCATTAGCACGTGGACGGCTGAAGCCTTTAAGTTTGCTTTTATTTATAATTCCATTCTTAGTACACAACACTATGAAGTTGTTGTTTACAAACTCTTCGTCTTCAAAATTCTTAATGTCTATGATCGCTCTCACCTTATCGTCTGGCGCTATCTGTATCATATTTTGCAATGCTCTTCCCTTGCTGGTACGGTCGCCTTCTGGTATTTTGTACACATTTAGCCAATAACATTTTCCTTTCTCGGTAAATATCATTAAAGTATGGTGCGTGCTTGCTACAAACAGATGCTCTATGTAATCTTCCTGGCGGGTGCTGCTACCCTTCGCTCCTTTCCCTCCGCGTCTTTGCTGGCGATAAGCATCTGTAGTTGTTCTCTTTATATAGCCAAGATGCGAAATGGTTACTACCACATCTTCATCTTCTATAAAGTCAAGCATGTTCAGTTCGTCATCAGCATATTCTATCTGTGACTTACGCTCATCACCAAACTTTTCTTTTACAGCGATCAACTCTTCTTTTACGATTTCATACCTCAAATGCTCATTGGCAAGAATATCCTGTAGTCTTCCGATAAGCGCCATCAATGCTTCATACTCTTCTCTTATTTTGTCTATTTCCAGACCGGTAAGCGTACGAAGACGTAATTCCAGAATGGCTTTTGCTTGAATTTCGCTTAGTTCAAACTCTGCAATTAATGCAGTCTTTGCATCATCTGGCGTAGCACTTTCTCTTATTATTCTGATGGCTTTGTCCAGCGCATCTTTAGTAGCTATCACTTTCATGTAGCCTTCTAAGAGGTGTGCTCTTTCTTTTGCTTTCTTCAGTTCATATTCTGTACGGCGTGTAACTACTTCTAATCTAAAGACTACAAATTCTCTTATAAGATCGAGTACATTTAGAATTTTAGGACGACCATTTACCAGGGCCACATTGTTTACCCCATAAGAGGTTTGCAAATCACTGTGCTTGTACAAAAGGTTTACTACCACCTGTGCTACAACATCTTTCTTTAGCTCTATAACTACCCTGGTTCCTTCTTTATTATTACTCTCGTTGTTTACATTGCTTATGCCTTCTATTACCTTATCATTTACAAGATCCCCTATTTTTTGGGTAAGCACATCTCTGTTTACCTGGTAAGGTACTTCGCTTATGATAATTTTTTCTCTACCACGGGAATCTGCTTCTATCGTGGCTTTTCCACGGAGCACTACCCTGCCGCGACCGGTAAGCAATGCTTGCCTTATTCCTTCGTAGCCATATATTATTCCACCGGTAGGAAAATCGGGTGCCTTTATTATTTTAATGAGATCTTCTATATCGAGGTCGCGATCTTCTACATAAGCCAGACAACCGTCTATTACCTCAGTAAGATTGTGCGGCATCATATTGGTAGCCATACCTACTGCTATACCACTACTACCATTGAGCAGAAGCTGAGGCAGTCTCGTAGGCAAAACCGTTGGTTCTTTGAGTGTATCATCAAAGTTGAATTGATAATCTACTGTCTCCTTGTCCAAATCTTCCAGCATAGCCTCAGCAAATTTCTCCATTCTTACCTCCGTATACCTCATAGCAGCCGGTGGATCACCATCCTGGCTACCAAAGTTACCTTGGCCATCTACCATAGTGTAGCGCATACTCCAATCCTGCGCCATACGTACCATGGTATCATAAATGCTCGCATCACCATGTGGGTGATACTTACCCATTACATCTCCTACTATACGGGCACTTTTCTTATAGGCTTTGTTGCTGGTATTTCCAAGTTCGCTCATTCCAAAGAGAACTCTTCTATGTACAGGTTTAAGTCCGTCCCGCACATCTGGAAGCGCTCTTCCCACGATTACGCTCATGCTGTAATCTATGTAGAAGGTCTTCATCTGCTCTTCTATATTTACCTGTATTATTTGTCCCCTGTTATCTTCAGGTTCCAGTTCGTTTTGCTCGTTATTTTCCATATTTAAATTAAGGTCACGAAAGTACTTGTTTTTTGCGCTTTTTCCATGTAAAAAGGCCCTTCATTTGTGCTAAGTTTTTCACAGATTGTGGGAAACATTTTTGGCGGAATAAATGAGCAAATACCGCTGCTATATTAAGGTTGTTTTCTCTATTAGTAATCCTCCTGCGGAGTGCTACAATGTGTTTACATTATCTCATAATCCACTGAAAAAAAGATTTAAGAGCATATATTCATCTGGAGCGACTCCTAAAACGTAAAAGCCCCGCTTATCTTATTAAGCAGGGCTTTCAAATTAATATTTTCTCCTTTACATCATTATCTCTTTCTTCTGTCTCATACTTTCCATACTAGGGTCTAATTTTATAGCCTCGTCACAAAGTGTTTGCCCTTTGCTTTTGTCCCCCTTTTTAATAAAGTTTAGTCCGGCTTTGTATAAAGCTTTAGCATCTTTAGGATTTATTTCCATCAGCTTCTGGCAATAGCTAAGCGACTTATCGTACTGTTTTCTGTCATACATTGCATCAGCTATTCCTCTAAGCAGGTTTACATTGCCGGGCTTCCTCTCCAAAATACTTTGAAAAGCATTTTCGGCTTTATCTATTTGATTATTATAGACGGCAGCAAATGCCAGATTTTCAGTGAAATCAAGATTAGCTTTATATCCATTCTCAAGCGCCTGCTCAAAGCTTGCGACAGCTTTTCCGTACTGAGTCTGATTGTAATACAGCAAACCTAGTTCATTATGTACAGAGGCTCTCTTCGGGTCTAATTCCAGCGTCCTCACATAGTAAGGAATGGCCTTATCGTAATATTCCAGATCAATATAAGTGCGGGCAAGAGTATAGGATACATCAGCATCTTTCGGGTCTTGAGCTGCGGCTTTCAGCAAAACCTTTTCTGCTTTTGCATAATTTTCTTCTTTGTAATAAATCATCCCTAATATCTTCTCTTTATTCTCACAAGAAGTGCAACTTGTAGCAACTATAACTGCTTTATCATATTGCTGATAATCATACAATAATTTCAACAGTTCATTAGATATTTTTTGATTTGCGGGAGCAATTTGATGCGCCTTTTCCAGGTGTTCAATAGCAGTCGGAAGTTTACGCATTTGTATTGCCGTATGAGCACTTCCTTCAATAGCCGGAAGATGTGCTGGGCTTATTTTTAAAGCCTTTGCGTACTGATCGTAAGCAAGAAGATGCTTATTCGCTTCCTGGTAGGTTTTGCCAAGGTCTGTAAAATAATTCGTGCTGTCAGTCTGAGCATACGTGGTGGCAGCTAAGATTGTAAAAAGAAGAAAAAACAAGTTTTTCATAATTGAAACTTTTATTTAAAGAGTTTGAAATTTCTTGAAAGAAGAATGTTGAGTGCAAACATATTCTTGAATTATTACATAGTCAATAATCGAACCAATATTAATACCTATAAGTTACTGGATTATTGTTGTAGAATTAAAACTTTGACCCTGTAGTCTGGTATGTAGTGTACTATGGAAGACTGGCAACTCACACTATTCTTTAAGAAAAGGTTAAGAAAGCATAATTTTAATCTAAATAAATCCACAAGCGATGTTCAGACTTTTTCTACACACTTTTTTAGCGCTGTTTTCTTCGAATATACTCATTGCACAGGCACCTGTTATACCAGACAGGACATTACTTCCGAATGGGTGGAGCCTTAGCCCTGCTGGAATACAAACTTCTCTGGGTGACCTTCCTCTACAAATACTTGCGAGCCCAAATAATAAATTTCTTGCCGTTACAAATAATGGACAGAGCACACAGTCCATTCAATTGATAGATGCCCGTAATAGTAATCTGCTTGATACTAAAGTGATTGCAAAAAGCTGGTATGGCCTTGCCTGGAGTAAAGACAGCCGTTTCCTGTATGCTAGCGGAGGTAATGATAACAGAATAATGATATATGCAGTGCGAAAAAAAACGCTCCACTTAGTTGATAGCATTTACTTATCTACAGGTAAAAGAGATTTAATTTCTCCCGCAGGAATTGCGCTTGATGACAAGGGTAAAAAGTTGTACGTAGTCACGAAAGAAAATAATACGCTTTATACTATTGATTTAAGTAGCAAAACAGTGAGCGATTCCTTAAAACTTCCTGCAGAAGCCTATACTTGTGTGCTTTCGCCTCAGAAAGACCTGCTTTACATATCCTGCTGGGGTTGTGATAAAGTACTGGTTTATAATTGTTCAACAAAGCAGATCATTCATTCTGTAGAAGTAGGCGACAACCCCAATGAAATGAGCCTCACCCGGAATGGGAAAATATTATTTGTTGCCAATGCAAATGATAACAGTGTGAGTATAATAGAAACAGAATCAAAGAAAGTGGTAGAAACTTTGAATGCAGCGCTATCTGCAGATGCCTTACCCGGCAGCACTAGTAATAGTCTTGCCCTCAGCAGAAATGAAAAAACACTGTATATTGCTAATGCAGATAATAATTGCCTTGCAGTCTTTGACATAAGTACAATTGGAAATTCGCTAAGTAAAGGATTTATCCCTACGGGCTGGTATCCTACCAGTGTAGAAGTAATTAAGAATAAGATATACGTGGCTAATGGCAAAGGCTCTCATTCTAAGGCTAATCCTTACGGGCCAAATCCGGTTGCACGAAGAGAAACGGTAACGCATCATATTGGCGATACAACTAAACCCATAGCGGTGCAATATATTGGAGGACTTTTTACCGGAACATTAAGTACTATTCCTGTTCCTAAAAAAACAGAACACGATTTCTATACTGCAGCGGTGTACAATAATAAACCCAGAGACAATAAAGATTCTGCTTCTTACAGTGACTGGGCAGCAAATCCTATTCCTACTAAAGTTGGCGACTCATCCCCTATTAAATATGTCTTTTACATTGTAAAGGAAAACAGAACCTACGACCAGGTCCTGGGAGATATGAAGCAAGGCAATGGCGACAGCAGCCTGGTATTATTTGGAGAAAAAATTACACCCAACCAGCACAAACTTGCTACAAATTTTGTACTGTTTGATAATTTTTATGTAGATGCAGAAGTAAGTGCCGATGGCCATAACTGGAGCATGGGTGCCTATGCCACCGATTACTTAGAAAAAACCTGGCCTACAAATTATGGGAACAGAGGCGGAAAATATGACGCAGAAGGGCATAGAGAAATAGCGAATAACAAAGGCGGATTTATTTGGGATCTCTGCAAGCGAAACAATGTTTCTTATCGCTCTTATGGTGAATTTATTTATAAGGGTAAGGCCAATATACCTGTACTGAATGATCATGCCTGTTTCGCCTTTGAACCTTACAATATGAAAATAACGGACACCAGCAGATTTACCGCCTGGAAACTGGATTTTGATTCTCTCCTTGCGATAAATATGGTACCCCAATTTAACACCGTTCGTTTTGGTAACGACCATACAGAAGGTCTTAGCCTGGGCAGACCTACTCCTTACGCACATGTGGCGGATAATGATTATGCTGTTGGGTTATTCTTAGAACATTTGAGCAGGTCTTCAATTTGGGATAAGTCAGCAGTTTTTATAGTAGAAGATGATGCACAAAACGGAGCAGACCATGTAGATGCGCACAGGAGCACTTTATATCTGGCAGGAGGTTTTGTAAAAAGAAACTTTGTAGACCACACTATGTATTCCACTACTTCCGTCCTTCGTACTATGGAGCTTATCCTGGGATTGCCGCCCATGACACAGCATGATAAAAACGCTACTTCCATGTGGCGAGCATTTACGCACAAGTCCGACTTCAGGCCATTTACGGCGGTGAAACCACTTGTAAACTTAGCTGATAAAAACCTTGCAAGAAACAAATGGCAGGAACTAAGCGATACATATAATTATGCAAGAGAAGATGCTGTACCTGATCTACAATTTAATGAAATGCTGTGGCATGGACTTAAAGGAAACGCTGTACCTTTTCCTAGTCCGAGGAGAGCAGCGTTTGTACGATTGGTGGAAGGTGGGGATGATGATTAGAGTAATGAAATACTTAAATATTTTCGTTTTGTGCAAATGCTTCCTGTGATTGATAAAGTAGAATTCAGGGCTATTAACTTACCAGATAAAAAGAATTTATTAACTATTTACAGTCAGTCTATGAAATTGAGAATCAAAAAAGGCACCCCGTTTCGCATAGATCCAGCTTAAAAGTCTAATCGGGCGCAACGGGATACCATTACTAACTTAAATAGAAAAACTATTGTGAGCTCATGTCTTTTCTCTTCTTTCTTATAAAACGATCTGTAGATAAAATAGCTTCATCCATCAACTTCAGTCTTTTATCCCAGTCTAGTGTACCGTACTTCTTTATATAACTGTCTTTAAAAGAAGGGTTAACATCATTTATTGGACCGTAAAAGTCTTTTTCTAACTCGGAAAATCCATTTTTTAAAGTACGAACACCTGCCCAAATATTTTCAGAGCCATCCCATAGTTGAGAATAACTTCTGAGGTTGAGGTTATCCCAGAACTTTCCTTTTAAAGTAGATAGTAATTTGAAGGTTTTTTTTAGCTCATCATAATAATCTGACCCCAGACCTGATTTAATTTTACGGATTGTAATCACAGTTTTTTCGGCATTTACATCGCCATGAAAATCAAGGCTATCTTCCGCTTTGTAATACAGGGTAGATGGATTGTTTTCCAAATAAGAAAAGAAACTTTTATCAAGATCTACATCATGTATCAAATCATCTCCTCTTTCTACGTCCATATCAGCGTAAGAAGAGGGCCCACTTACAATTTGATAGGCGCCAGCGTTTGAGCCACTCAATATTTCATACACATTTACTTTTTGTTTATCAGCTTTATGAAATTTTGCCACATGCTGCTTATAGGCGGTTTCAAACGCCATTTTCTGGCCGCTCTTTACCTTAATCGTGTGTACAATGTAAATTTCTGTTTTCTGAGCAAAGGCTGAGAGAGTTATTACTGACAAAAGCATTAATAATAATTTCTTCATAATTAATTGTTTTTAGTTAAATAATAAACAGCGGCACATTTCTTATAAACGCTGCATTTTTGCAGGATTCAAACTATATATTGGTGGGTACTTCAAGAAGTGAATATGGCCAATCTACAAAAGGAAACAAAATTAAAGCCTGCCAGAATATACTCTTTATATCATGAAAAGCTCAATATATATTTTAATGATATGCAATATGCAAATGAATTATAGAGTGATTTTCTATTTAATAGAAGATATTAATACCAAAACTTAACTGATACCTGATTTTACCAGAGTGTTCCAAAAAGGGTACACAATCATATAATAAGCCCATATGACACTTTGTTTTGAAAACCTTCTAGCTGCAAGGAATAATCTCCGGAGTAGTAGCTACATGACTTTCAATTATAAAAAAAGGTGCACCCATTAGGATGCACCTTATTATTAACTTAAAATCAGTTTATTTCGACCTAATAATTATTCTTTCACTCTTTATAATATTTCCTGCTGCATCTCTCAGCATTACAGTATACACGCCACTCTCTACAACCTGCATTTTTACTTGCTGAATATCGTATGGGCCTACTACAGTAAATTTCTGCGAGTACACTCTTGCACCTTTAGAATCATGCACAGTGAGCATCCTGTCCTGTGTACCACCAGAGCCATTGTAATAACTTACCTGAAAGTCACCTCTGCTCGGGTTTGGATAGATGAACAAAGTAGTACTAGGAGTCGCCGTAATCGTTACAGTATTACTCTGTGTAGAGCAACCATTAGCATCCGTTACGATAAGGTAATAATCTCCTACACCTAGAGTAGCAATTGCCAGGTTCTGAGTAGTTTGAGAAAGCAACACACCAGCTTTGTACCACTTGTAAGTAGAAGCTCCCGTAGCTGTAACTGTACTATTTATCATTGTAGAGGCATAAGGAGTTATGCTTGCATTAGGCGTAGCTGCGATAGAAACAGTAGGCGGTTTATTTACCGTAAGCGTTACTGCAGTGCTGGTAGCACCACCGCAAGGAACACCACTCACTACTACCCTATACTGCTGGCCACTAAAACTAGCGGGTGGAGCAGTTAAAGATAAAGTTGCTGTAGTAGCTCCGGAGTACACGCCTCCGTTGGCAACATTAGTAAATGTAGTTCCTCCGTTTGTACTTACCTGCCACTGATAACTGATAGAAGAGCCCGCAGCTACAACAGAGAAGCTTGTATTGAAACCTTCACAAATTGCTTTTGCAGTTGGCTGCGTTATTATACTTGCGGGTGTATTTACAGAAAGCGTAGCACTACTACTAGTTGCATTAGAACAAGAATTGCTTACTACCACTCTATACCTGTTACCATCCATCGCTATCGTAAGGTTGCTTAATGTAAGCGTAGCAGAAGTAGCAGCAGATATATTTGCGAACGTACTACCAGCATTAGTACTTACCTGCCATTGGTAAGTAATAGATGATCCGGTAGCAGCAGCTGTAAAGGTTGCCGAAGCCCCCACACAGCCTGCTGTATTTACTGGCTGGCTGGTAATACTTGCATTGTCCAGAACGGTAAGCGTAGCAGGGTTGCTGTTTGTAGAAAAACAACTGCTGCTCACCACTACCCGATACAAATTACCATTCATAGCAGAAGTTGCGTTTGTAATATTGATTGTTGTACCTGTAAAGCCGGGTACATTACTATAAGTATTTCCATTATTAGTACTTACCTGCCACTGATAGGTAACTCCTGTTGAAGGATTAGTACTTACGTTGAAACTTGTATTTTGACCCGCACATACTGTACTGTTAGCAGGCTGTGACGTGATCGTAGGTGCCGCACTGGCCAGCGTAAGCGTAGCAGCAGTAGAGGTAGCCGGATTACCACAGTTAGCAGTCACAACAGCCCGGTATTTATAGCCATTCTGGAAAGCCTGTGCTGTGAAAGTGTATGTAGAAGAAGTAGCGCCCGTAATATTAATATAATTAGCTCCTCCGTCTATACTTACCTGCCACTGATAAGTAAGCGGTGGCTGCCCACCGGAAGTTACAGTAAAGCTTACCTGCGTACCAGCACATACTGACTGATCTTGAGGATTGCTGGAAATAGTAGCCGAGCTACAACCAGAAATGGGTGGAACAAAAGTAGACCAGGCACCGCGTCCGTACGTACCAGCTGCCAGGGTTCTATCGCTCGCTCTGTATTTCAACATATCTGTTCTCACATTAGGGAAAGTATTGTCTGGTAGCCAAACCGTAGACGCACCATTTACAGCGTCTGTCTGCCATACACCTGTTTCTGTAGCAAGAATCAATCTTGTACTTTCGTCAGGGTGAAAAAGTGCCCAGCGCACTGGCATATCCGGAAGATTACCATCTACTTGTGTCCAAGTAGTACCTCCATTTGTAGATACCCATACATTATTTACACCATAGTTACTAAGACAAGCAACAAGCTCCTGGTCGGTTTTTCCCACATTGATATTTGTTACGGTTCCACCAGGCATTCCGGCTGGAGTTATGTCAGTTGCAGTAGGTGTAGTAGCGTCAGCATTATCTACTCTTATTACTTTGCCGTTGCTGGTTCCAAAGTAAACTCTGTTTGCCGTGTAAGGAGAAACTTTAATGCCTGCCACTCTACCTCCGTTAAATTCCGCAATTGGAACCAGGTCAGATGAGTTACCAGTTTGTGGGTTATTCCACCTTAGATAAGTTCCGGTATTATGAGTAGCGTATAATTTATTACCGGTATCATCATAGTCAAAAGGATTTATAAAACTTCCGGCAGAACTACTAAAGTTTACACTGCTCCATGTAGCACCGCCATTAATACTTCTTCTGTATTGATTATATACAAATGCTCCAAACTGATACTGCCCTTCGTCCTGATCTATAGAAACATAAGCACCATCACCACCCGTAACCTCTACACTACTGCTTAAGCCAGGATTGCTTAACTGATGTGTACCATTATCCTGTGCTCCTGCAAGTAAATAATCTGTTTGAGTAGGATGAATGGCTATAGAATAGAACTGCTTCATACGCAAACCAAGGTTTCTATCTCTCCACGTAGTACCTGCATCTGAAGAATAGAACATTCCACCATCGGAGGCAAGAATCAATTTAGTTCCGTTATCATACCACATACCATTATGTTGATCTGCGTGCACATACTGACCTGCCGTACCTACCCAGGCTGAAATTTTAGTCCAGGTCGCTCCGCCATCCATTGTTCTATAATTATCTAAACCGCCTACAATACATTGTGTAGGGTCAGCCTCGTTCATAGTCACAGATATAGAATACCATCCTTGGCCGTTTGCCATTGTAGAGGGTGGCTGACCGGCTGTAGCAGCCCAATTATCGCCTCCATCAGCTGAATAATATATGTTGTGTAATTCACTACTACCATTAATAACCATTGAGTACAATTTGTTTCCAACCGCTCTTATCTCTGCTCGGTTATTAAATGTAGGATAAGGAGTGGTAGGTGAAGACCATCCCGTAGTATTTGTTACAGTCGCAGGAATATCAGTGTATCTAAAACTTTGAACACTAAAAACTCCAGCACTTACGTATAGCCTGCCCGCCGCTCCTGTTGTACTTATCTCTATATCAGAAATACGACTGGTTCCTATTCCCGGAGGTGTTATAGCAACCCAGGAACTACCGCCATCAGTAGAGCGCTGCAGACCATTACCTACCGTTGCTAAATAAACATTGCCCTGGAAATCACATAATATTTTGCTGGTAAATGTAAAATTGAGCGAGGAAGGAAGGTTGGTCCAGGTGACACCTCCATTAGTACTTTTAAAAACTCCTGTTCCCCTCACAGCACCACTATTAAAAAAACCTTCGCCTGTTGAAAAATACATAATGCTGGGATTACTCGGATCCTGGCAAATAGAGGTAATCGCCAGGTTAGCAAGGAAATCATCTACAATCGTCCAGCTCACAGGAGAAGCTGTGATATCATTTGTTCTAAACAAACCACCAGATACACTGGCAGCAAAGACTCTTTTATGCGTTGCATCAGTACTATCTACAATGATGGCTCTTATGCGACCACCGGTAGTTGCTCCATTAGCTCTTGTGTTACCATTACTTGGTCCTGTGACATCAGAATTTGGACCCCGCTCCTGCCATGCAAAAGGAGCAGTGGTGCGATTTGCAGACTTCATGCTACGGGTATATTCCATGGCAGCAATTAACCGCTCTTTAGGTACGTAACCCAGTGCAGGATCCAGGGTTTTCTCAAACTCTTGTTGCGCTACTTGCGCAGGACCACTGTATCGGGGGTTTCCACCCTCCTCTTCTTCTGAGCCATTGGTAGAACAGCTGAAGAAAACAAGACTGGATAAAATAAATAAACTAAAAACGCTAAGCCAGGAGTAGACTTTTTTCATAAATTGATTTTTTCTAAAAATGAGAAATTTTGATGAGGTATTTTAGGAGTAGATACTTCTGAAAAAAAGATCTATAACAATTCTTGTACGAATGCTGCATTAAATTATTCGTAAGAATCTTATGAGACGAATATATACGTTAAATTGGTTTGAAAAGTTTAATTCACAATGAATTTGTGGGTGTAAATATAAAAAAACCTCCGCAATAATCGGAGGTTATTTAAATATATTATTTTTTACCATTTATCTACATGCTCATCGTGCGTATCTGTCGGTGGAATAGGCTCTGCGGCGGCTTCGGTAGGCATAGGAGGTGCTGCATCTATTGCATTTGCAATGGTAGCAGAATCGATTGCATTTTCTGCCAAAGTGCTTTCTGGTTCTTTATCTAAAGCATTAGCTGTATCCTCCTCAGTTTCTTTATCTTCCCAGTTTCCATCATGACTAAATGAATCGAAGTCATAATCCGGCATTAATTCAGTTTTTACATGATCAATTGTTACCGTGAGCCCGAGTAAAAATTTATTGAAATCTTCTTTATATAAAAATATCTTGTGGCGATCGTAGCCGTCGGAGTCATAACGCTTTCTGCTTTCTGTGATGGTGAGAAAAAAATCATTCCCTCTGGTTTCACGTACATCAAAAAAATATGTTCTTCTTTTTCCTGCCTTAACCCTGGTACTAAATACCGATTCTATTTTTTTGTCATTGTTTTCGTATCCCACTATAAATTGTTTTTAATTAAAAAAGATAATTTAATATCATACTTCCTCTCAAAGATAAAATTGTTTTTCATTTATCCCAATTTATCCAATTACAAAATTTTTGTACTAATTGTCTGCCTCTCTCAAGGATATGAAAGAATAAAGAGTATAAACGTCCTTTTCTTTATATTCCTACTGGTCTTGATCTAACCTTTGTTGCTGCTTGTACATTTCAGCATAAATTCCATTGGCAGTTATCAGGTCTGCGTGAGTTCCTTGCTCTGCAATGTGGCCGTCCTCCAGTACAACAATTTTATCGAATTCGAAGAGTGAAAAAATTCGGTGGGTTATAATTATGGCAGTTTTTTCTTTTAAAAACGCGTACAGGTTACCTATTATTTCATTTTCTGTCCGGGCATCTACTGCACTCAGGCAATCGTCAAATATTACGATCTCAGGATTTTTTATTAGTGCCCGTGCTATGGAAATTCTTTGCTTTTGTCCTCCACTTAAGGTAACGCCTCGCTCTCCTACCCTTGTATCAAAACCTTTGTCAAAAGATAAGATCTCATTATAAATACTTGCTTGCTTCGCAGCCTTTATTGCATCAGCCTGAGTAGCACTTGAAGAGCCAAACTTAATGTTATTACTTATGCTATCGCTAAATAAAAAGACATCCTGGGGCACATAGCTTATCTGGTTTCTAAGATTATTAATATCTACTTTTTTAATGTCTTGGTCCTCCACAAGTAATTCACCGCTACCAGGTTCGTATAAGCGTAAAAGCAATTGTGCAATTGTTGTTTTCCCCGACCCAGTTTTACCTATAATGGCCACTTTCTCTCCTTGCTTTATTTCAAGGTTAAAATTTTGCAAGGCCTTTATTCCGGTATCCGGGTAAATGAAATTCACATTTCTAAAAGTGATGTTGCCTTTTAAATCAACGGGATTTGCAGAGGGTAAATTTTTTATTTTTGAATCCTGTTGTAGAAATTCATTTATTCTCCGCAGAGAAGCTACAGCTCGCTGCGTAATGCTGGCCGTCCAGCCTATGGCACTTACAGGAAAGGTGAGCATTTGTATGTAGAGCACAAACTCTGCTATTTTGCCTACAGAAGCACCTTCTACTCCATTGACAACATCCAGCCCTCCTACCATGATTGTTATAAGTGTACTAAGGCCTATCATAAGTCCCATGCTAGGGAAATAGATGGCTTCCGTTTTTGCGAGGCTAAGAGCGCTGCTCCTATACGATTCACTATTACCGGTAAAAAAACGAAGCATTGTTTTTTCCTGCACAAATGACTTTATTACTCTTATACCGCTATAAGATTCCTGCGCATTAGTGGTGAGATCGCTAAGCATACGCTGAATAGTTTCGCTTTTTCTATTGATAATCGTATTTACAAAATAGATACTTATAGCCAACAGCGGCAAGGGGCAGAGAGCAACTAAAGTGAGTTTATGGTCACTTCGCCACATAAAAAATACGCTAAAACCAATGATGGCCGCAAGGTTAATAAAATACATAACTGCCGGGCCGGTGTACATTCTCACTCTACTCACATCTTCAGAAATTCTATTCATAAGATCGCCCGTATTGTGCGATTTATAAAATGCCATGTCTAGTTCCTGATAATGAGAGAATATTTCATTTTTCTGATCAAACTCTATAAAACGACTCATTACTATAATTGTCTGCCGCATTAAGAACATAAAGAAGCCACTTATTACAGCTACTGCAATAAGAATTAAACCTGTGTACAATATTTTTTCAGAGAAAGGAAGTTGATTAAACTTGTCTATAATAATTTTCACCAGAAAATCATAATCCTGCACAGCGTTAGCTGGTTTTATAGCGTCTCCATGTCCCAGAAAATATACAACCGCATTCACGATATAACCTGTAATCTGAGGAGCCAATATTCTAAAATAGTTTGTAAGTATTACACATACGATCCCAAAGGATAAGCGCCATTTGTACTTCCAGAAATATTTATTGAGCGTAGAAAGTTGCGTCATAAAAAAGCAAAGCTACGGTTAAAAGGAAATAGATTGCATATTCTGAGGAAAGCCAGTAATTGTTCCATCTTTTGTTCTCCTTTTTAATAGAGTTATTGTATAAGTTATTAAGTGTAAAAAAAATATTTTTTTCGGCAGAGCTTGCAATACCAACGGATACAGAGGCTGGCGAGATAGAAATATTGAAGGAATATATTATATTTTTGCTATAAAAATCTGAACACTTA
>JBBKWE010000243.1:0-4890 GCA_037968795.1 Ferruginibacter sp. | reverse complement strand
TTGGCGCTACAGCTATGGGCGTGAGTACTGAAGCTGTTGGATCCTATTCCTTTGCATCTAATTATTTCACCAATGCCGATGGTCAATACTCTACAGCGATGGGGTATAATACTGATGCGCTTGCTGTGGGTAGCACAGCGCTTGGTTACAGATCAGATGCATTGGGCAATTATTCTTTTGCAGCTGGCTACTTCCCCAGGGCATCCGGAATACATTCTGTAGCATTAGGAGATAATACAATAGCAGAATCTTATAGCTCCATGGCAGTGGGCAGGTACAATGTAGGTGGTGGCGACCCTGATAACTGGGTTGGAACAAATCCGATTTTTGAAATAGGGAATGGTATCAATGAATTAAACAAGTCAAATGCTTTGACAGTTTTAAAAAATGGGAATGTAGGAATAGGTACAACTTCTCCATCTTCTCTTTTGCATATAGATGGAGAGGTAAGAATTGGTAGTTTTGAAACGATAGTTGATGGCGGCAGTTATATATTGAGTTTCGATGCCAGTTTACGACCAGCAGCGGACAACAACAGATCTTTAGGCTCTTCTTCTAATAGATGGACAAGCCTCTGGGCAGCGGATGGCACCATTAATACATCCGATAGCAGAGACAAAAAAAATGTACAAAATATAAGTTACGGGATAAACGATTTGATGAAGCTGAGGCCGGTAAGTTTTGAATGGAAAACCAGGCAGAATGATTCCAGGAAACTTGGCTTACTGGCACAAGATGTAATGAAAGTATTTCCTGAGGTGGTAGTTACCCATGAATGGCAGCCAGGTGAAAACGGTGGAGGCAAAAATGTAGCACTAGACCGGCTCGGTGTTTATTATTCTGATCTTATACCGGTTCTAATTAAATCTATACAAGAGCAGCAAGCAGAAATTACAGAACTCAAGGTATTATTGGATACTTTCTCAAAGAGATTGGAAAAACTAGAGAAGTAATAATGGAACAATAGAAAAAAGATAAATAGCAAAACCGTCTTACTGTAAAGTGAATGGGATTTCTTCACCTACTAGCGCAGATATGCAGCAAAGGCTATGTGCGTTGGCGTATCTGTGCTGCGTAACTAATTATCTAATTATTCAAGACAAACCAAAACCGGCCAACTGGCGCAGATATGCAGCCCACGCAAAGTGCGTTGGCGTATCTGTTCTGTGTCTTAAAGTATCTATCAATTACGAGAATACCAATATTCTTTTTAGGTTGAAATAAATCGAGATTATTAACTCAAACTAATATAATGTGCTTGTTTTAAGAAGCGGTAGAAACTTCACAAAACCCCGATTGGCAGAAGTGCAAATGCAATCATCTAAAAATATATAAGTGAAAAAAATATCCCATTTCGGGAACTTTTCTTAACTTTGACAAAACGCTTGAAAATTGAGAATTATAGCAAAGAAAATTTTACGAGATTTTTGGGAGTTACATCCAGACAGTGAACAGCAGCTAAAAGCCTGGTTTCAAGAAAGCTCAAAAGCAGAATGGACAGGGCCAGCTAAAATTAAAATAGGGTATCCAGGTGCCAGTATTTTGGCCGACAATAGAGTAGTTTTTAATATAAAAGGCAATCATTACAGACTAGTTGTGAAAATAAGTTATGACTACCAAATGATTTGGATTCGATTTATAGGAACACATGCGGAATATGATAAAATAAATGCTAAAACAATTTAAAATGAACATCAAGCCAATAAAGACAAAAAAAGATTATGCGCAAGCCATGGAAAGACTTGAACTAATCTTTGACGCAAAGAAAGGAACAGAAGAAGGTGACAAGTTAGAAATACTGGGAATGCTAATTGACAATTATGAAAACGAGAAATTTCCAATTGGTTTCCCAGACCCGGTGGAAGCGATAAAATTTAGAATGGAGCAATTGGGCTTTAACCAAACTGATTTGGCAAAAATAGTTGGGCTAAAGAGCAGAGCAAGTGAAATCCTAAATCGCAAGAGAAAGCTTTCCCTTGAAATGATAAGGCAATTACATGAGAGATTAAATATTCCTACAGAAGTTTTGATTCAGCCTTACTAGAGAAAATATTTCTGCGCCTCAGTTCGTGGGACAGGTTCCTCAAACCAGCGAGTAATAATTTCGCCCCACTTGGCGCAGATATGCAGCCCAAGCATAGTGCGTTAGCGTATCTGTGACTCGCCTAATCCAACCCACCCCTACTTCAACCACCGCTCAAAAGACCTACGCCTTGGTTCGTGTCCGCACGAACCAATTACCAATCTTGCCGATATCTTGTCCTGAAATAACTGTACGACAAGAAGAATAACGTTCTGCCCTACTTCAACCACCGCTCAAAAAACTCATACGTCCTCAGCAACTGATCTATACGTTACCGGTTATCGCCGCTGCGGGTTATTTCATGCGTGGCACCGGGGTGCACTACATATTCTACCGGTCGGTCGAGCGCCTTTAAACTCCGGAACATCATTTCCCCGAAAACAAAGCCGGTGCACCGAACATTGGCTACAAACCTATAAGGTTTTCAAAACCTTATAAGTTTACATTAAATTCCTCTTACTGGTATAGAAATGCAGCTTAGGCAATATGCGTTAACGTATCTGTCCTGCCTATTAAATTATCTATCAGTACAAAAAAGCTTAACATAGCCCTAGCCACCAGCTTTTAAATGCGGGTTTTTTTACAGGGGATTACGGGTATTTTTATAAACTTTAGCAGCAGCCCTACCGTCAGACATTTCGCAATTGGAACACCGGACAAAACCTCAACAGCCACCGCACATTTTGGCGCATTTGCAGGCATAACACAGGGCACAAATCTAACCTGCAAACGAGCCCACATTCTGCTTACGAAAAGTTTCATTCATCAGTTTCAATATTTTCTTTGTATCTGATGAATAAAATGGATTGCCTGCATGTGGACATTATACTTTGTTAAACGATAGTGGTTGTTTACTTCAGCTAAAAAAATCTCCTGGTTAACCGGTCACTTTGATCGTTTGAGTAAACGTATTGCCCTCTGAGTTTTAGTATATTTACCAATATAGCGGGATATATACAACTTCCCATTATCCATTTAGAAAGTATGAAACTCGTAATAAAAAATATGGTGAGCCTGCGCTGTAAAGTTATAGTAAAGGCAGTGCTTGAAAAATTGGGACTGCATCATACTATTATAGAGTTAGGAGAAGTGGAAATCACAGAAAACCTTTCCACAGAAAAATACCAACAGCTTAACACAGCTTTGGAAGAGTTTGATTTTGAATTGTTAGATGATAAAAAGAGTATTCTCATCGAAAAGATTAAAAACGTTATTGTTGAAATAATACACTATAGTGAAGAGCCTCTCCAGCTCAACTTTTCTAACTACTTAAGCGAAAAGCTGGGTTACGAATACCACTATCTCTCCAATTTATTTTCAGAAGTAAAAGGCACTACTATAGAACAATATATTATTTCGCACAAAATAGAGCGTGTAAAAGAATTGCTTATTTACAATCAAAAGTCGCTCACCGAAATAGCTTATCAAATGCACTACAGCAGTGTAGGGCATCTCTCTAATCAATTTAAAAAAGTTACAGGATTAACACCTACATTCTTCAAAAAGATGAAGCATAAAAGGATTACCGACAGGGGCAGCTTGTAATTCTTTGTATCTATCAGGTAGAGGCTACTGCGGCATCGTTATACGTGTTCTCCTGCTATCTATTCCGGTTTACTATCAGTAAATTATGTAACTCCTGTGCATAGTCATGTAACAATCATTCCCTTTTAATCACCCAACTTTACTGTAATAAATTACATGACATGAAAAGGGAAGTATGAAAAGCACAGTTTTAAAAGAGGCGAATGTTGATATAAGTGAACTTGAGAAATCAAAAGCTCACATCATAGTGGAGATTATAGAATACGTGCCCAATGCGGTTTTAAGCAAAACCATTATTAAAAAAATTACAGGCAATGTAACCGTTTCTTCATTTGATGCGGGCGAAGAGTTAGCAGAAAAGATTTCTCCATTCGACAATTTTATACAGGTGATTGATGGCGAAGCTGAGGTGAGCATAAAAGATATAAAGTATAAACTCCAACTTGGAGAAGGGCTGGTAATACCCGCCCACAGCAGGCACTGTTTTGA
This sequence comes from Ferruginibacter sp., assembly GCA_037968795.1. GTDB lineage: Bacteria > Bacteroidota > Bacteroidia > Chitinophagales > Chitinophagaceae > Ferruginibacter. The sequence continues at coordinate 773 of JBBKWE010000243.1, read as the reverse complement.
GGCTAAAGAGCAGTTTAAAATGATATCCACTATTATTAAAAGCGGCTACGAAGATTAACGATTTTTATAAGCAACATAACTATTTTTTATGACAGAAATTAAAATTGAAAAGAAAAAACCCGTTTGGCCCTGGCTATTATTAGTTGCCGTCATACTTGTACTGCTTCTTTATTTCTTTGTATTTAATAAAGAAGATGAAATGAATGTAGTGGCAGAAAATCCTGCAACAGCAGTGATAGATGTTGACGAGAATAACAGCACAGTGGCAGCGTATGTAAACTTCATAAATTCCGACAGTAATAAAATGAGCCTTTATCATGATTTTACTAATGAGGCGTTTTTAAAACTAACCAATGCGACCAATGCGATGGCCGATGAAGCGGGTTACAGTGTAAAAGCAGATTTGGATAAGGCAAAGGAATTTACAAATAGAATTACAACCGACCCTTTTGAAACTTCTCATGCCGACAACATTAGAAAGGCGGCGGATATTATATCAGGCTCTTTGCAAAATTTACAAAAGGCTAAATACCCCGGTCTTGAAAACAATGCCGGAGAATTAACACTTGCTGCAGAGGCCATTAAACCTGAAACACTCATCCTCGAACAAAGAGATGCTGTGAAAACTTTCTTTGCCAAAGCTGCTAACCTGCTTGAAAGAATGAATTAGCGTCCTTCCTTTTTTAAAATATTTTTAATAATCAATAAAAACATAATTATGACAAACACAATCATTCAAAAGAAAACATCCCTGAGCTATTTGATTTTAACAA
>JBBKWE010000242.1:0-11971 GCA_037968795.1 Ferruginibacter sp. | reverse complement strand
TTTGTATACATACTTATATAGTAATTGTAAAAATGTGGGCAAAGATAAAAAATGAATAGGAAGCAGGCAGGAAATATGAAAAAAGGCTCGTGCTTTCAGCTTGCAGCTTTTCTGGTAAGAAAATTTAGAAATGTCGCCGCTTATCATTTTAATAGTCATTTTATAATGAATCTGCTCCATTTATAATCTCTAACCTACAATTAACCAACAGATTAACTTATAATAATTAGATTTGTTCCCCAAAGAAATATAGCGAGTGATGCAGGTGTAAACTTCTAAACTAATTCTTTGGGGTTTTTACTATATATTGTTAGTATATATTGAACTACACTTCATTTAATATGTTACTTTCTTAATTTGATTTATTTTTCTCAAGAATATTGTTTAACACAAAATAAAAAAATACCATTCACAAATTTACTAAGATGAAAAAAAGTTTATTGTATGCATTTATGCTGCTAATTAGCACTCCCTTACTAGCACAAAAAATAGCTTACACAGAGTACAAACTGAATAACGGGTTGCCCGTAATATTACACCAGGACAACAGCGCACCTGTTGTGGTTATAAGCGTAATGTATCATGTAGGGGCAAAAGATGAGCAGGTGGGCCGTACTGGTTTTGCCCATTTCTTTGAGCACCTATTGTTTGAGGGAACCGACAATATAAAAAGAGGAGAATTCTTTAAATATGTAAGTGCTAATGGCGGACAGAACAATGCCAACACTACACAGGATCGCACATTTTACTATGAGGTATTTCCCAGTAACCAACTCGCTACTGGCTTGTGGCTGGAGAGTGAGCGTATGATGCACCCGGTGATAAATGAAATAGGCGTGCAAACACAAAACGAAGTGGTAAAAGAAGAGAAGCGCCTGAGAGTAGACAATTCTCCTTACGGCAAATTTGCACAGGAGATTTTTTCCCGCCTGTTTACAAAGCACCCCTATCGCTGGCAGACCATAGGAAGTATGGAAGATCTGGATGCTGCAAAACTGGATGAGTTTAAAGCCTTTTTTAAGAAATTCTACGTGCCCCGCAATGCGGTATTGGTCGTTACCGGAGATATTGATATCCCAAAAACAAAAGAACTGATCAAGGCCTATTTTGAGCCTATTCCCGGTGGAGAAGCTATCAAAAAAGAAACTTTTGTAGAAGCCCCCATTACGAAGCAAATGGTGGATACTGCTTACGATAGTAACATACAAATTCCGGCTATAATGACAGCTTATCGCATTCCAGGTATAACCAGCAAAGAAAGTACTGCATTGGATATGCTTAGCAGTGCATTAAGCGGAGGCAAGAGTAGTCGTATGTATACAAAGATGGTTGATGACAAGAAAATTGCTTTACAAGCAGGATCTTTTAATTATGCGCTGGAAAACTATGGAGCATACATCATATATGCACTGCCCAATGGCGGTGCAGAGTTAGATACGCTTCTTACGGATATGGATGCCGAAGTCGCTAAGCTACAAAGTGGCCTGATATCTACAGACGAATTTACCAAACTGCAAAATCAGTTTGAAGACGACTTCATAGGCGCCAATAGCAAAATGCTGGGAGTGGCAGAAAACCTGGCTGATGGATATACATTTTATAAAAACACCAATCACCTAAACACAGAGCTGGAAGAAATAAGAAAAGTGACACGGGAGGATATACAAGCCGTGGCAAAAAAATATTTAAATCCAAATCAAAGATTGGTTTTGTATTACCTCCCAGAAAGTATGAAGGGACAAAAAACAGAGAAAACCCAATAACATTACCCGCATCAAAAAACGAAGAGAGGATGGATAGCAAAAACACTCTACCCTCCAACCATAAAATAATCGAAAAAATGAAAAAAATTCTAATCTTTATAGCAGCATCATTCTTTATGCTGCATGCAGAAGCACAAGTAAAAATAGACCGGAGTAAAAAACCGGCAAGCGGTCCGGCACCGGTTATCAGCTTCAAAGATCCTGCAATGTTTACGATGCCTAATGGTATGACGGTATTAGTGGTAGAAGACCATAGTTTACCAAAAGTTTCTGCCTCCTTGCAGATAGACCAGGGACCGATAAAGGAAGGAAAACGTGCCGGTGTTACCAGTCTTATGGGGCAAATGCTTGAGGAAGGTACCAAGACAATGGACAAAGCAAGCTATGACCAGGCAGTAGAGTATATAGGAGCATCTGTAAGTGTAAACAGCAGTGGGGGCTATGCAGGATCACTTACCCGCTACTTTGACAAGGCACTGGGTTATATGTCTGATGCTTTGCAAAACCCTTCTTTCCCGGAAGATGCCTTAAAAAAATTAAAGACACAAACGATTACCGGTCTTAAGAATGCTGACCGCTCTGCTGCTACAGTAGCCAATAGAGTAAAGTACGCCCTCAGCTTTGGAAAGAATACAGCTTTGGGAGAGTTTACCACACCAGAGACGATAGAGAAGATAGAGATGGAAGATATAAAAGAGGCTTACAAAAATTACATCACACCCAGCCGAAGCTATCTCACTTTTGTAGGAGATATTACGCCGGCAAAAGCCAAAGAGTTGGCGACGAAATATTTTGGAAAATGGACAGGGAAAAAACTGGAACTGCCCACCATTGCAGATGTAAAAAATCCCTCTACTGCTGAGATAGACTTTGTAAATATGCCCACGGCAGTGCAGGCGCAGATAAGCGTAGGAAATGTAGTAACCAATCCCATGAATGGAAAGGACTACTTCGCCTTGCTCCTGGCAAACCAGGTGCTGGGTGGCGGTGCAGATGGTAAATTGTTTTTAAACCTGAGAGAGAAGCGTGGCTTTACATATGGTAGTTATTCCAGCGTAGGTAGCGGAAGATTTCCTGCTTTGTTCAATGCATCAGCAGAAGTGCGCACAGATAAGGCAGACAGTGCCGTGCAAGAAATAGTAAATGAGATCGTAAATGTGCGTAATGGTAAGTTTACCCAGGAAGAACTGGATCTGGCTAAAGCAAAAGTAAATGGTTCCTTTGCACTGGGAATGGAAGACCCGGCAAACAGTGCAAGATATGCTACCAATATTCTCATCAATAATTTACCAAAAGACTTTTATCGCACATACCTCCAAAAACTAAATGCTGTAACGATTACAGATGTACAAAGGGTGGCAGCAGATTATTTCAATCACACAAATGGCCGCATCGTAATCGTTGGAAATGCCGAAAAGATCATTCCCAACCTGCAACGCCTTGGCTACCCTATAAAGCGCTATGATATTTATGCAGAACCGGTTGCAGAAGAGAAGAAAGACCTTAATGCAGATGCAAGTTCTGCTACTACCGATAAGGTTTCTGCTTATGATATTATACAAAACTACCTGAAAGCAATAGGCGGTAAAGAAGCCGTAAGCAAAATCAAAACCATGTCTGCTGATCTGTCTGTAGCTGTAATGGGCCAAAATGCAAGCGGTACTATGAAGATGATGAATCCGAATATGTCCGCCATGGAAATAAAAATGGGTTCTATGACCGTAGCGAAATCTGTTTTCAATGGTCTTACGGGTTATCAAAGCCAGATGGGTCAGAAAAAAGATATGACCATGGAAGAAATAACTGAAGAAAAAGATGACGCCGGTATCTTCCCGGAACTCAACTACACCAGCGGCAGTGGCTACAGTACAGAGTACATAGGTGCAGGTAAGGTAAATGGCGAAGCCACCTACCGCCTTAAGGTTAAAGGACCTAGCGGGAAAGTAAGCGTAAAGCAATACAGCATTAAGACAGGACTACTCTTACAATCTGAAACCACTACACAAGGTGATGAGGGCGAGCAAGTAACTTTAAGGACCTATAGTGACTATAAAAAAGTTGGAGATGTGTTATTTCCACATACAATGATATTAAACACCGGCGGCCTCGAGATCACTAATAATATCGATACTCTAAAATTCAACGAAGGCGTAACGGAGAAGGATTTTGAATAAGAATTTTAGCAATTTCGTGAGATCACGAATTTGAAATTAAGTGTTTTAAGAAGCCTCCATTTCTAAAGAAGAAGTAGGGGCTTTTTTTATTGGGAGAGAAGCTGATGGGTTTGATGTATTGTATGGTATAAAATGCTCTGAGGAAACGCTACAGAAGTAGCTGTAATTTCCAACTATAGGTTCTGCGGTATGATAATTTTCGCTTGAATTGCTGTACTTAAGTGCAGAATCTGCAAGTTATTGTAGAAAAAAATAGAGAGGACACAAGTATAAATAATAGTGTCCTCTTTTTTTGAGATTTTTCTATTTCTGCAGCTAATCAGTATATTTTTTACCTACTGCTCTCTCCTGCATTTAACCTCTCTGGTTCCCTACTAAAAATGCTATAGTTTAATCCCAGAATAGAAAAAATGCCAGAGCTGCTTATATAAGGTGAATCAAAATCTTTTCCAAAACTAAGATTGATGTTCAAGTCTTTACTTATAGGATAGGAGCCCTGGGCAGCTACCCGGTAGGTAAATTTTTTTTCTACTCGTGTGATTTGTTGGCTACTAAGATTCACGTCAGGAATATCTGCCCGTAACCAGCGTAGCATAGCCTCTAATGAAATATTGTATTTGCTATTTTTTTTCAGAAAACCTATACCTATATCAAAGTTACTTAATGAAGTATCTCTCTTTTGATACATATACCTGGCGGTAAGGGAAAAGAGGTCGTCAGGCGAAATATTATAAGACATATTTCCCCACAACCCTATCCTTTCTACGCTGTATTTGTCAGAGGTATTAAAACCAGATGCCCCGGCGAGTTCCACTATTAATCCTTTTCGCTGATAAAGTAAATCTGAAAATTTTTCCCGATATACTTTGTAAGTCCTGTCCATATTTACAGTAAGTTTTTCTAGCATGGAATCTATAGCAGCCGGCGAATCACCAAAGTCGCCTATAATTGTGTTTCCCATTTTTATAACATCATCTATTAAGGTTTGACTCATCTGCCCGGCCAGATGATCTTTTATACCCTTAATGGCTTCCTGCTTACTATTATGCAGACCTGAGCTCACTAGTAATTTTTCGGTTTGAATTGCTGCAAGGATTGCCGACCTTGTTTTTACATCTGCCCCTGCGGCGGCTATGTCCGTTATTGCCGGTTCCCCATTGTAAAGTTTAAACCGGAACCCTGCCCCCAATTTATTATCTCCCGAAACTGAATCCTTAACAGTGGCTGCGGATAGACTGAAGCTTTGCAGAACTGTTTGTCCTAAATTTGGTTTAAGATAAGTATCTAAGGTAAGCTCTGGGTGACTGCCCAGCCAGTAAGGTGATACTTCCAGACCAAGATTTACAAGCAGCTTCCCGTCCTCATCAAAGGAATTTAATATATCTGTAGAAAGACTTTTCACATTTGTGGGTCGCATAACCGATGATGGCTCATAATTGAGTATCCCAAATGCCGGGCTTGAAGGAATTGTAAGTTTAGATTGTTCCTGAGCAAATACTGTTTTACAAAGCAGTAAATTCAAAACAATCACAATGAAGTGTATCTTGCTCATTTATGAGAAAGTTTTAAGGTAAAAATTGCTGTGTCAAGGTGTTCTTCTACCTCTGCTTTGTAAGGACCAAAAATCTGCGGATCACTTGCTCCTTCCTTAATAAAAACAGTCGTGCTCGTCCAGTTTGTTTCTTTAAGTACATCGGGGACTATAACAACAATTGTGGTTTTTTTATCTTCTACATTACTTTTATTGCCTAGATTGGCTACCTTATTTGAACTAATAAATTCAGTACCTAAAAATACGGAGTATGAACCTACAGTATCGGCTGCGTCGCCGATTTTAATTTGCACAAGAATATCTCTGGTTTTTGTCCGGGGCAAATATTTATCCTCAAGATCAATATGTTTTATAGCCATAATTTATAATTTTAAAAATAACATTGTAAAGTGGATGCAGCAGCAATGCTCTGAAAAATGCTAATAATTAAATTCGTAATATAGCTAAGTTACAATTTCATATATAATTATATATGTGTTTCGTTTTCTAGGTAAATTTAATACAGTAATTGCTTTATGTTTTCCTCTTATGAAATACGTTATTTTACTTTAAGGTTTAGAAGTAAAATAAAGGAAATGCTATATTAACGAAACCCGTACTAGTTATCGTGTAATAGAGTGAGCATCCAAAAAGAAATACTTATGCTAGTGAAAGGAATCACTTTTAATTAAACTACCCTCATCATCTGTGACTGCGGGCTTAAATAGCTTATGCCATCTCTCTACAAATGAGTCAATATTTTTCTTATCTTTTTTAATCAAATTTTGCAAGTGCTTAATTTCCTTTTCGTATAGCCTTTTTGAATAAAACTTGCCTACTTTATTTAAAGGTCTTTGGTGCTGTAAATATGATGGATCCGATTCTTAACTTATCAGCTGAGAAAATGAAGATTGTAATCCAAGATGACATCTAAAATTAATTATTGTTGATAGTTTAAAGAAAATGTCTTCTTTATATCATTTCTCCTCCTTTACTTTCCTCATGTAGATGGGTTAAATTAAAAGAAGTATTTTACTCGAAAATCTTATTTAGTAAAAATAGTTGGTATACTTAATGCACCTTTGTTAGGAACCCTTGAAAGGTGCTGATAAGATAAATTACAATTATGATAGAAGTAAATTTAAAAAGAACAACCGGCGATTTTGGATTTGAAGTGCTGGACAGCAATAACCACATCCTGAACACCGATAGTAGCAGTGAGAACGGTGGGCAGGACAGCGGCTTTCGTCCTATGCAATTGCTACTCGCAGCTTTTGGGAGTTGTGCGGCTATAGACATCGTGTCTATATTAAAAAAGCAAAAGCAAGAGATAGAGAATTTCCATATGCTTGTAAGCGGCGAGAGAGAGGAAGGCATTCCTGCCTTGTGGAAAACCGCTCACGTCCATTTCACGCTATCGGGACCTTTAGATCGTGAAAAAGTAGAGCGGGCGGCGAAATTATCTATTGAGAAATACTGCTCCGTAGCAGAAACATTAAGGAGGGGCGGTACGTTGATAACTTACAGTGTAGAAACGAACATCTCTAAACCCGGTGCTGATGAATAATGCATTTTTAGAAAAGCTTTTTAAGCAGCAAAAAAAGAATGAAGCTGTGCCTTCTAATGAGGTGATCAATAAGTGGGCAATGTCTATTATATGCATTCTGTTTCCGGAACTATCACTTTGCAACTATACCTCCGCAGAAGAGATAGGACAGCAGCTGGCCTGTCTTGAAAAAGAACTGATCGGACTCATGAATGCCACCAAAGCTTGCTATGATTGCAATAATGAAGCGATAAGTCATTCCTTCTTTGAGCAGTTACCAGAGATACAGCGTGTGTTAGAAACAGATGTCGTTGCTTTGCACGAAGGTGATCCAGCGGCGAATACCCCCTTTGAGGTGGTGAGAGCCTACCCGGGATTTAAGGCATTATCTTTTTATCGCATCGCTCATGTCCTGCATACATTACAGGTACCGCTATTGCCTCGCATACTTACAGAGCAGGCACACTCTGCTACGGGTATAGATATTCATCCCGGCGCAGCTATCGGGGAATATTGCATGATAGACCATGGCACCGGCATTGTGATAGGGGAAACAGCCAAGGTGGGCAGGCATGTAAAATTATACCAGGGTATTACTCTGGGCGCACTAAGTGTAAATAAGAACCAGCATTCTACCAAACGACATCCCACTATAGAAGACAATGTAGTGATCTACTCCGGCGCTACCATATTGGGTGGCGATACGATCATAGGAGAAGGCTCTGTCATCGGTGGTAATGTATGGCTGACCAGCTCTGTGCCTGCGGGTTCACTGGTATTTCACGATCCCGAAATAACCGTGGTAGAAGGAAAATATAATAAAACACAATAACTATGGCAAGCATATTAGACACTGTGGGCAATACCCCATTGGTAGAAATAAAAAGACTTAACCCTAACCCGGCAGTGACTATCTATGGCAAGCTGGAAGGACATAACCCCGGGGGGAGTGTAAAGGACCGGCCAGCACTCAATATGATACGCAGTGCGGTAGAAAGAGGCGATATAAAAAAAGGCACCAAACTTATTGAAGCCACGAGCGGGAATACAGGCATAGCTATGGCCATGATCGCCCGCTTGTTTGGACTGGAGATAGAACTTATCTTACCTTCTACCTCTACCCGCGAAAGAGTGCTTACCATGGAAGCCTTTGGGGCTAAAGTGATCCTCATGGACAATATGGAAGTGTGCCGCGATCATGCGGATGAAAAAGGCGCTACGGAAGAATATTTCCTGCTCAACCAGTTTGCCAACGAAGACAACTATATGGCGCACTACAAAACCACCGGTCCGGAAATATGGAGAGATACAGATGAACGCGTTACGCACTTTGTAAGTTCTATGGGTACGACCGGCACTATTATGGGCACGTCCCGTTTTCTAAAAGAAAAAAATAAGGATATACAGATCGTAGGCTGTCAGCCAACAGAGGGCTCCAGCATTCCCGGCATCAGGCGGTGGGCACCGGCCTACTTACCCGCCATCTATGATGCGAGCAGGGTAGACAGGATCATAAATGTAACCCAGGAAGAATCAGAAGAAATGGCCCGTAGGCTTGCCAAAGAAGAAGCCATCTTTTCCGGTGCGAGTAGTGGCGGTGCCGCCTCCGCCGCCTTCAGGCTGGCCTCTGAATTAAAAGAAGGGGTGATCGTATTTATCGTTTGCGATAGAGGAGATAGGTATTTGAGTAGTGATTTGTTTGGGTAGGGAGGTTTGGAGAGGGTAGTAAGATTGTTTTTAAACACTATATGGCAATTCTACATAATTTCTGGTTTGCCAACATCCGGTTGAAAACCGGCAATTTACCGTGACATCAATGACCCGCCAAGGCGGAACACTGGCGCCAGATGAGGGAACCTCTACATCGAATCAATTGCGCCAATGGCTGAGTTAGGAAAATAATAAAGCCCTTTTAAGTTTTTAGTTCTGTATATATCGTAAATGAAATTTTGCGGTTCTATGCAAATGTTTAGCGAATCATTTAAGCCGACACAATCAACTTTATGAAATGTTGGAAGTCGTACATTATTGATTCTTACATCTTTCAAAATGGAAAACAAGGTTAAGTCATAACGGCTACCTAGTTTAATTTTAGGTAGTAGAGAGTCTTCGTTTGAAATATTTGATAAAATTTTAAATCTTTGAATTCCCTTACTAGAATAAATGACATAGAATTGTGAAAGAGAGTCAATTTTTTCTATTTTATACAAATTAGTATTTAAATCTGAATCAATATTATTAGTAGACACAGATTGTTTAGCAATCTTGTGACAACAACCATAACTTATAAGAAGAAGTAATCCAAGTAAATAATTCATTATAAAATATTATTATTGATAAGTTTGAATTACTAATTTAGGTTTAACTGCTTGCGCTGTTCGACTTTCCATTCCGGGTACACCTCAAGACCGCTTCCGCCTTCTGGCCTCCCGGCCAACGACACAGCAGAAAACCAACGACAAATTTATACCCTTTAGCCTTCATAATGACTTAACATCGCAAAGACATCTTGACCTGAATGATAAAAGCCGGCAGAAGAATATTTTTTCGTCATAAACATACTTTACCATTCTTCCACAAACAGTATTATAGTAAGAAGCCATATTTTCCGGTGCGAGTAGTGGCGGTGCCGCTTCCACCGCCTTCAGACTGTCTTCAGAATTAAAAGAAGGCGTGATCGTATTTATTGTGTGTGATAGAAGGGATAGGTATTTGAGCAGTGATTTGTTTGGGTGACGAGGGTAGATATGTGTAAATCGCCGATTGCCTAGAGACAAGACGGAGGAAGGCTGCAAGTGTAATTATATTTTAAAATAATATCGCCATTGTTATAAAAAAAGCCATAACGATTAGCAGTATAAAAATTGTCATTTTCCCTGGATTGGTAAACTCTAATACCATTCCTAAAAACTTGATTTTTATTTCTTCTTGTTTTTTCATCTGCATTTCTTTATTTAGGAACCTTCTTTTTAATTAATTCTTAATTATTAAGCCTGAAGGTTGTTCATTTTATCACGGTAAAGTTATTTTGTGGTAATAGTGATTTATAGAAAAGTTGTATAAAGACTTTTAGTTCGCTTTGCGAGCCTCCAATGAAGAATTTCATGGATATATCGGAATTGGATTTTCTGTATTTAACAGCCTGCTTTAAGCTCCGCCATAGTTCGTGAGGATACGAACCAACAGCCTAGTATTTGAGTAGTGATTTGTTTGGGTGACGAGGGGTGGAGAGGGTAGCAGGATTTAAAATGCCGCACGGAAACGCCAAACGCACAAGAGCTGAGCTGCATTTCCGCGCCAGTATGATGGGTGGGCAATACCATCCTGATGTATTAATAACCCGGCAATCACTATGATAAGGCTACTATCTGTTTTAAAGCTAATTTTTTTCTATTTTTAGCTAACTACAATAAACAAACATGTATCATAAAATCAAACAGCGGGTTCATACACTACTACACCCGGAGCTGGGTAATACGCATATGGATAGGGCACTGAATGGTTTTATTATTATCCTTATCCTGCTGAATGTAATAGCAGTGATGCTGGAAACCATACCAGAAATTCATTTACCCCACCAGGCATTTTTTCATTATTTCGATTTAATTTCTGTAGTTATATTTTCCGTTGAATATGTTTTGCGTGTATGGAGTTGTGTACATGAAGAAAAATATAGTCACCCTGTTTATGGCAGGTTACGATATATGGTTTCCCCTGAGGCCATCATAGACTTGCTGGCTATATTACCTTTTTATATTCATGTATTTGTTGGCCTCGATCTTAGGGTACTTCGCATCCTTCGGCTTTTCCGGTTTCTCCGTTTGTTTCGCCTCACTTCTTATATGAGAGCAACTAAATTAATCGTAAACGTTTTTCGTTCGGTATTCAACCAATTATTATTAAGCCTGGTTTTGGTGCTCACATTGATTGTTGTTTCATCGAGCCTTGTATACTTCCCGGAACATGCAGCCCAACCGAAAGTTTTTACCAGTATCCCCACTACCATCTGGTGGAGCGTAGTATCGCTCACCACAGTTGGTTATGGAGACATGATACCCATTACGGTTATCGGCAGAATATTCACCGGTGTGATCCTTTTGGCAGGTGTTGCTTTATTTGCTTTACCTGCCGGTATAATTACCGCCGGATTCTTAGAGGAAATAAAAAAACAAAAAAAGACAGGCAGGAAAAGACTTTGCCCGCACTGTCATAAACCCATCGATATGGAAGAACATGTAAATCCCGCGTAGCGCTCTTAAATCTTCACCCCCATGACAGGTAAATAGGGCAACTTAACTATTGGAGCAAAAATGCGGAAACAACCTGCATAATTTTCAGGACTTTGCAGTAGTCATGGGATGCAAGGTGGGAACTTGCCAGTTGATTAAGGCGGCGGCGCCTCATCCGCCGTCGGTAGCCTTTATCCCCTGTGGAACCCCCAAACCGTCTCCGCCGTCTGACCTCCCGGCCAAAGGCACAGCAGAAAACCAAAAAGGCGGATACGATTTTCCTTTACCATAAACTGAAGATATTCAACGATAATAACTTTATGCTCGTCTGAAGATAAAGTGGGTTGCCAGTTTAAAATTGTAGCAGTAAAATATTGTGGCCAGATGGTTGGGTATTTCAAGGGTATAACCCGAGAGGAAGCAGAAACCACCTGCAGACTACTCGCAAAAGAAGAAGCCATCTTTGCCGGCGCCAGTAGTGGCGGTGCCGCTTCGGCAGCATTCAGACTAGCACAAGAATTAAAAGAAGGGGTAATTGTGTTTATAGTATGTGATCGGGGGGGAGCGGTATTTGAGTAGTGATTTGTTTGGGTAGGGAGGGTGGGTGGAGAAGTTAGCAAGATGGTTATCAAACTCAATATCGTAATTCTATTTTATTTCTGATTTGCCATCATCCGGTTGAAAACCTGGCAATTTATCGGGGCATCTAGTGAGCCGCTAAAGCGGAA
>JBBKWE010000241.1:0-4130 GCA_037968795.1 Ferruginibacter sp. | reverse complement strand
TACCTAAGAAAGATGAAAACATCGCGAAGGTTGCAGAAAAACATAATGCTACCGTAGCACAAATAAATATTGCCTGGTTGCTACATAGGTCGCCGTGGATATTACCCATACCGGGTACTTCTACTCTGGAGCATTTTAGGGAGAATAATAAGGCGCAGGATATAATGCTGGATGAGTATGATATGGAGCTGTTGAGGTAACAGGGGAATCTTTTCTCTAAAGAATTATTAAAACATTAAGACTAATTATCAATCCTTATGTTTGTTTATGTGTTATCATGATGACACTAAAAAATTACAAGAAATAATCATTGATGAAGAAATTAATTATTTACGCTCTTAGCCTTTTTATTTATAGCAGTTCGTTTGCACAGACAGATATTCGTACTGTAGTAGAAAACGCCAAAGCTAAACTTGATAAAGTACAAAGCTATCAGGCTACCGGAAAAATGAAAACCAATGTGGCTTTCTTAAAAGTACCTATTGCTACCATTGCACTTTATTTCCAAAAGCCCAATGACCTCAAAATAAAAAGCGAGAAAGGCATTTCTTTTATCCCCAAAGGAGCAGTGAACATTAATATGAGTAACCTGGGCGACACAAAAGACTTTACAATTATAGACGGCGGCACGACTATGCAAAATGACAGAGTGCTCCGCATTGCAAAACTATTGCCGATAAAAGAAGATGATAATCCTGTGATCCTGAGCACGCTATACATAGATGAAGCCGCAAACCTTATTGCTAAAGCAAAAACGACCACGAGGGACAATGGTACTTATGAGCTCTTTCTCACTTATGGGAAGTATGCGCAATATGCTTTGCCAGACAGGATAATTTTTTCTTTTAATACAAAAGATTATAAGCTACCAAAGGGTGTGACCTTTGATTTTGAAACGAACGACGACAAGGCAGTAGTTTCTAAAAATGTAAATCGTAGAAAGGGAGTGGCAGAGATTACACTAAGTAATTACGTGATAAATAAAGGAGTGCCAGCTGGGATATTTTAATTTGAATATTTGAAAATGAGGGAATTTGAAAATGGACTCTTCGATTTAGTAGTCTTATTATACTTTAGAGATTTCGCACTTTCAAAGTGACTTCCTGCTTTACCATTTTCGAATTGATTTATTCCTCGATAGTCTCATCCACCGCATTTCTAAGCATAGCAGCAGTGATTTTTTTCATAGGATTACTTATTTGATCTGCTCTTTCTCTGCGGGCTTCTATTATATCTATGCATTTATAGATGGCTTCTCTAAAAGAAGTCTCATCTGCTTTTCCTTGTCCTGCTATATCGAATGCGGTACCATGGTCAGGAGAGGTGCGTACTGATGGTAATCCTGCTGTATAATTTACGCCCGGCCCAGAGGAAAGGGATTTAAAAGGGATAAGTCCCTGATCGTGGTACATAGCTAAAACACAATCAAATTTTTCGTAATGCCCGCGGGCAAAAAAAGCATCTGCACTATAAGGTCCAAAACAGAAAACGTTTTTCTTGTTTGCTTCTTTTATGGCTGGGCCAATTATGGTTTCTTCTTCTACACCCACAAGCCCGTCATCACCTGCGTGGGGGTTCAGCCCTAGTACCGCTATCCGCGGCTTTGTAAGGCCAAAATCACTGATGAGAGAATCATTTATGATTAGAAGTTTGTCTACAATAGCCTTGGTTGTTATATGATCGGCTATGTCTTTTACGGGAATGTGCTCTGTAAGCACCGCTACTTTCATATTATCTCCCACCAGCATCATGGCTACATCTTTTACACCAAAAGCATCTTTAAGAAAGGGAGTATGTCCTGTATAATTAAAGTGCTCCGATTGCACATTTTTTTTATGGATAGGCGCCGTTACCAGCCCATCTATCTTCCCCGCTTTTAGAGCATCTGTAGCCATTACTAGACTACCTACAGCGTATCTTCCTGCATCATCGGTAAGTACGCCGGGGGTTATATCTGCCTCATCGTCCCAGCAGTTAAAGAGATTTACCTGCTTATGGTTAAGGTCATTGCTGCTTTTTGCAACTGTAAAATGAAAATTAATATCCGGAAGGGATTTTCTGTAGAAGTTTATGAGTTTATTATTCCCAAAAATCACCGGGGTACAAAATTCAAGCAATCTGTTATCACTTAGGGTTTTTATGATCAGTTCTGTTCCTATACCATTGAGGTCCCCGCAGGTAAATCCAATAACCGGCTTGTGTACAGTGGGGGAATTTTTATTGTTGCTCATATATTTTTTATGCGTTCTGCCGTAAAAATACAGTATTGTTTTAAGAAAATTTTTCTCGGGTCTGAAAGCACTAAAAGAAGATAAATATATTAGGTAATTACTACTTTAAAAAAGCTTTAAACCTATTGTCAGGCTTACAGAACTAAAATCTTCATTTGTCTCCTTGCTTCTCTTAAAGATGTTGATATAAGATAGCTTACCCGTCCATTTTTGGGATGACGAAAAATAAAAGCCAAAAGAAGGTTTAATCCCCAACCTCACTGTGCCATTAATAAAACTTGGGCCACCAGAAAATGATAAGTAAACCCTTTCTGTAGGATGGTATGATGCTCCGGCGAATAAGTTTATCATAGAAGGAACATCTGTAAGGTAGGAGGTGATGCTGTCATTAAGATTGAACCTTAAGAGCTTATCGTCCTCCAAATAAACGTCGCCAGTTAATTCAATGGTGGGCTTAAATTTTGATTTGTTATTGTATAATGCCTGTACTCCCAGCCCTATGCTCCAAGGGTTGTTTCCCAGGGTTTGGTCAGCAATTGTTTTATTGTATTGCGTGTGCAAGTATGTGGACAGCTTTTTTGGCGCTTGCCCAAAGCTCATCGCCCAGCAAAATAAGAGTGCTATGGTTACTATTTGTTTAGGCATAAGGATCAAATTTAAATATGGGTAAATGGGGTTGCTATTTTTTAAGTTGATATCTTCTTCAAATGTATCTTCTTGTGGCGATTACAAAACGAATACCTAGCAGACTTTATTGTCGCTCAGCATAGTGCTTATAGTTTTTTAAAATTGCCTTCCATCCTTCTTCCTGCATTTCTATAGGATTCTCCTTCTCAGCGTCAAAAGTAATTGTCAATACTGCTTCTGAGCTCTGCTGATCAAATTTTATTTCTACAGCTCTCCCGTCGGTCATGGTAATATTTAATCTCTTTCCAAATAGCTACGAGGTCATAAACTGCTTCCAGAGTAAATCCAAAACTACCATCTTTTGCCTCCATTTTCGCGGCATATTTTCCGCCTTTCTTTAATTCATTTCTTACTTCGGGGCAATGCCAATCATCATTTGCAAAATTCCAATTTCTGATGTGGTATGGATCGGTATAATACTCCCAAGCTTTTTCTATTGGCACCCGCACATATTCACTTATGGTTATTTTTTCTGTTGTCATTTTTATTACTTCAATATAAATTTTCTTTAATGCACTCTTTAGGCAGACTCTAAATTCCTCATAAAAGTGTCATCATATAGCCGCCATTAATAATTAATCATCAATAATTAGAAATTACTTACACACTATTCCTGGCCGCATTTATTATCCCAAATGAGCAGCGCACAATTAATTTCTTATACACTTCCTTTTCTTTCTCCGTTTTTACTTGTTGTAGCTTGCTTATTGCATATTGCTGCATAGTGCTTAGAGGCAGCACGATTCTGTCTCTCATGCTTATGCTCAGGCGCTCTACCGGGTAGTCTGCCATCAATTGTTTTTTGCCGGAAAGTTTTAGGACATATTTTTTAGTAAGCTCATATTCTTCGTATACCATTTGCCAGATGGCAGAATATTTTTCGTCTTTTGCAAAATGTGCCGTTAGGGGAAAGAAGCATTTGAGCATTGCCATTTCACAATTATCAAAAAGTGTTTTTACAAATAAGGAGCGCTTGTGCAGTGCTTTCAACTCTGCAAAATTTCCCGCTTTATCCATTTCTTGCAAGGCAGTACCTACGCCATAAAAACCCGGTACATTTTGCTTTAACTGACTCCATGCTCCTACGTAAGGAATGGCACGGAGGTCTTGTAATGTAAGGGCTCCTTTGCCTCGTTTGCTTGGTCGGCTTCCTATATTGGCTTCGCCGTAAAAGGTCATGGGGCTTAGGTCTACGAGGTAGTCCATAAAATG
>JBBKWE010000240.1:0-59133 GCA_037968795.1 Ferruginibacter sp. | reverse complement strand
TTGTTAGACCACTTGATATATAAATACCCATAAAAGGAGTAGAACTGCTTGTACCACTTGAAGTAACACCTGTGACACTTATTGATGCAATGGTATTGCTGTTAATGGTAGAAACGGCACCTGTAAGAATGCCTGTAAAAACAATTCCCCGAAAAGTACCTGTAGAACCTGTTAACGTGTATGTTCCTGTTTGGGTGTTGGAAGCATAGCCAATAATATTGCCCGTGATTGTAAATGCCTGTGCACCACTGGTAGCAGTTGAGTTGGTTATAATTATTGCGTTGTGCAAGGCGCCTGTAGTCCAGGTTCTTGTACCAGTTTGGTAAAAGCGATTATTAGTAATACTCCAGGTATTACAGCCGCCGTTAGTGGCAATCCCTGAACTGGTTACCGCTGCACCAAAATAATCATGAATGTCGTTATTAGTAATCACGTTACCACTATTGCCAATAGCAGTTGTAGTAGTAGAACCATTACCCAATATTGCTTTTGTAGGTAAAAAAGCACCAAATGGGCCTATATCGTTATTAGAAATGGTATTGTTATCATTGCCATTTGCTGTAACAGCATCTGTAGAAAAAAATATTACTGCACCATTAGTAGCGACATTCATTGTGCCAGATCCTTGAATGCTACAATTTGTTATCCTATTAATTGTAGCCCCGCCAATAAAACGAATAGTTGAAGTTCCTGAGGTTGCAGAAGCAGTTGTATTAGCAATTGTAAGTGCATTACCGCCAGAATTTAAACCGTCAATAGTCACGTTATCAGCGCCATTTAAGTCTAATAAAGGCAAACCGGCAGTCACATTTCCCTTAATAAGTCTGGCAGCACCGCCACTAGGCTGTATGAGAATGCTAGTGTAAGATGAGAAACCTGCGCCACTTGCATTTAATACTGCCCCAGCAGCTGGTTCATCAGTATCGAGAACAATGTCCAGCGTTATTGCGCCCGTATGCGTACCCGCATTTATGGCGTCAAAAGCACCCTTTAATGTGGTAAAGGAGCCAGTCGGCATTCCGCCAGTAGCGGTAAGTGATACATTTTGCGCATTTGCATATAATCCGCTTAATAGGATAATCACGCAAGCAATACATTTTGTAATGTTTGATTTCATAATAGAAAATTGATAGTTGTTAAATTGAGTGCTGGTCTTGGTATAAAAATGTTAGTGGGAAAAGGCTGTGTTGCATAATAGATATAATGGTTCAATCATATATAAGTTCGTCAAATAATATTATTAGACGAACACTTGGTAAACAAATTAAAATAAAAAAATCCGGGGTGGTTGAGGGCAAATGTTTTTCTACAGGTTTCTCATTTATTCTGCTACAATAAATTTTTCAATCCTTTGAAGAATCAAATATAAGGATGAAATTTAATTTATGGCATTTTTTTTATAAATATTATTGTGATATATCAGACCTGTCGGATTCGATTAGAGGTGGTGGATAGATAATTCCCTGTAATAAAAAAGGCTGCACATTGTGCAGCCTTTTTTATTACCTATGATAATCATCTTACAAAGCCGGAGCTTTTGTTTTCTTTTTTACTTCAGACTTTGCTTTACCCAATGGCTTATCTTTTGCAAATTCCAGTAGAACCGGTGCTCCTACAAAGATAGAAGAGTAAGTACCGGTAACGATACCTATAAGCATAGCAAACGCAAATCCTTTAGTAACTTCTCCACCAAATATGAAGAGGATAAGTACAGTGATGAATACAGTCAGACTCGTCATGATTGTACGACTAAGAGTGCTATTAATTGCACTGTTAATGATAGTGCCTTTATCTGCATTACGCATATCACGGCTATTCTCCCTTATCCTATCAAATACAATAACGGTATCATTCATACTAAAACCAATTACGGTAAGTATGGCTGCGATAAAGTGCTGATCTATTTCTAGTGGGAATGGTACGATATTTTTAAAGAATGCAAATACAATAAGGGTTACGAATACATCATGCAAAAGCGTGAATATAGTACCAAGGGAATATCTCCAATCTCTAAATCTAAGGAAGATATATAGAAAGATCGCCAATATGGCGAAGATAGTAGCCTTTACTGCACCACGCTTCAAATCATCCGATATAGAGGGCTGTATTGTTTGAGAGCTCTGTATGTTAGTTGACTTAAACTTCTCGTAAGTCACGTCAGCCGGTAGTTCACTTTTTACGCCCTCGTAAAGTTTTTGCTTTACTTGTTCATCTACATTTTCTTGTCCTATTAAGTAAGAAGTAGTAATGTTAAGGTGTTGATTATCTCCTACAGTCTTTATTACTACGTTATCATTTATACTGCTAACGAATCCTTCACGGATAACATCAATTTGCTTATCACTTACATTTTTCTCAAAGTTTACAGTATAACTTCTACCACCTTTAAACTCTACACCTTCCTGGAATCCTACAAAGAAAGAAGCAATACCGAAAATAAGGATAACAAAAGAGATTATGTATGCATACTTACGCATTCCTACAAAATTGTAATTCGCATTGCGGAAAATACGCTTGCTCAGTGAGGTGAAGTACTTCAGGTGACGATTTTTGTTCGTCATTATATCAGTAATCAAACGAGAAACAAGAATACCGCAGAATAGAGACATGATGATACCAATGATCTGTGTAGTAGCAAATCCAAGTACCGGACCCAGACCAAAGTAAAACAGTATACATGCCGTAAGCAATGAAGTAACGTGTGCATCTATTACAGGAGGTAGAGAGCGCTTGTAACCGTCAGCAACTGCCTGCTGGTAATTTTTACCTTTATCTAGTTCATCTTTTATACGCTCAAAGATGATAACGTTAGTATCTACCGCTATACCTATCGTAAGTACAAGACCAGCGATACCTGCAGCCGTAAGCGTAAAACCTAGTGCCGTAAGTACACCAATAGTAAATAATAGGTTTAGAATAAGCGCAATATTAGCTACCCAACCGCCAGAGTTGTAATACACTAGCATAAGGATGAAAATGATAGCGAAAGAAAGGATGAAACTTATAGCACCACCTTTTACCGCTTGCTGTCCCAGGGTAGGACCTACTACCTGGTCTGCTACGATTTTAGCTGGAGCATCTAGTCTACCAGAAGTAAGAATCTTAGATAGATCTTGCGCTTCTTCTACCGTAAAATTACCAGAAATCTCAGAGTTACCACCCGTGATAGGATTTATCACATTGGGAGCACTATATACGATATCATCTAGGGCAATCGCAATAGGTCTGCCTTTATTTTTTTCTGTAAGTCTTGCCCATATTTTTGTGCCAATAGGATTCATTTGCATGCTTATGCTTGCTTGTCCTTTTTGGTCATACGCTTGTTGGGCATTTTGTACACCGTCTCCTTCTAGTGGAGCACGTTCTGTACCAGGTTGCATTTTTATTGCATATACGGGAAATAATCTCTGATTTGATCCCGCACCCGCTGCCTCGTCCACACCATATAAGAATTTAACATTACTAGGTAATGCATTCTTTACAGCAGGTAAGTTTACATATTCATTAAACTTACCGGTATCTTGTAGCAATACCTGACCTAGCGCAGCAGAATATTGCACATTTCCTTGTGCGTCTTGCTGCGGTTGAATTGCATTAAGCACCCGTAAGAACGGATTTTTATTGAGTTGATCTTTTGTAGTATCTGCTATCTGCACACTGTCAGTAGTAGCTATCCCGTTAAGGTAATTTTGTAAACTCTTATCTGCTGTTTCCAAAGCCTTTCCTAATTCGCCTACATTGTATACTTCCCAGAATTGAAGATTAGCAGAAGACTGTAAGAAGGTTCTCACACGCTCCGGATCTTTTATACCAGCTAGTTCTACGTTTATAATTCCTTTAGTCTCATCAAGGTTAATAGAAGGTTGTGCTACACCAAATTTATCTATACGCTTTACAAGAATTTTGTAAGTCTGATTAATAGCACCTTTTGCTATTTCTGCAAGTTTTGCTGTAGCTTGTTCATCAGTGTCCGTCACTTTTACTTCTTTACCAGGGCCAGCAAATGCAGTAGCTAGTTTGCCTTTTCCATTCTGCTGTATGTATGCTTTGGTAAATAGGGAAACAAAATTCTCTTCAGTACTTGCTTTCTGAGCAGTGGCGGTGTTCAGTGCTTGTATAAAGCCAGGATCTTTAGGATTATTACTTAAAGATTTAAGTAAGCCAGTTAAGTTTACATCCATCGTTACACTTATACCACCCTGCAGATCTAGCCCCAGGTTAAGCTCATTCTCCTTGCATTTCTGATAAGTAGTTCCCATGATCGGGAATATTTCTTTATCTCTTGTGCTATCAAGAATGTGCTGCTTCTTGTCTTCTACAAGTTTTGCTTTTTCTTCGGGAGAGAGGGAGGCCGTGCTGGTACTATTTACCATACGTTCCGCTTGTTTTTCTACCTTGGCTTCGTAGCTCCGTACGACCCAGGTGTAAGAAAGTTCCCACAGCGAAATTACAATAAGTGCAATGGTAAAAAACCATACTAAACCTTTCAGCTTCATTTGTTCGATTTTATCGTTTTGGTTACTTAATAACGATACATCAGGCTATGCAAGAGAATATCGTTATTACAAAAATGCTTACTTATATATATTACAGCATTTCTTTTTTTTAAAATGTGTGCAAAGATAGGGAAAAAGCTTTTTGATAATTTTGCTTTTTTTTAATGAGTTTTGCGCTTTCATTTCATTGATTTTTATGATAAAACTCCCTTTTGGTTTCTTTTATATATTAATAATAATAGGCTGCCTTATCAGCTGTGCAGCTCCCCGGGTCTCTATTCCCCAGCAACCTGCTACGCCACCTCGTAAAGTTGTGAAGCAGCCAGTTGACTCCGCAAGTACCACGGCACCCAGAGTTGTACCAGATCTTGCAAGTGATGCCTGGTTTCAACAGTTTTTAAAAGAAAACGCATCGCAGTTTGGCGGCATACTGGAGCAGGCAGCGGTTTTAAACTTGCAAATAATCTATACTGAGATAAAACGGGACAGGGCAAACCTGCCTTCCTTTGTCACACACTATTTTCAAAAGGGAGGAAGCACATTTACTCACACAGCGCAGGCCGTGGGATTGCCGCTGGCGATTTTGGCTTTGCAAAAAGTAAACTCTCTGGCTGATAAAGGAATTAATGCTTACACCACGATGATAACCGAGGCACTTATCTCTGGTCAACGACCGGCGTATAATGACCCAAATACTAACGATGGCTTGCCTACCATTTCCCAGTATATAAAACGCCTTTTACTTACTGGTGATGAGGAAGCTTTTGATAAACTGTATGAGTTTGTAGGGCCAGATTATATAAAATCTGCATTGCAGGAAAGAGGTTTTGATTCTGCAGAAGTCGTGGCCAGAATAGGAAGAGGCAATACGGCTAATAATAAGAAAACAAATACTACAATATTTTATGACAAAAACATGCGTCAGTTATACAGGCAGCCTATTTTGGAAAGCAGCAGAGAACTTCCAGTGCGGCAAGATAAGCTAGGCAAAAAGCGCATAGAGAATGGTAAAGTAATTAACGGGGGAATGTATATGGGAGATCAAAATAAAGTTTCTCTTTCTGATTTACACGGGATATTACAAACGCTACTATTCCCCGAAGCGTTTTCTGTATACAAACGATTTGCAATTTCTGAAGCTGACAGAATTTTTATTCTTAGTTTTTTACACATAGATGCTTCTAAATCTATTTTTCCATCTTATCCGGCTGTAGCAGAATTTAAATACAATTTTCTTAAACCTGCCAGCAACACCGCACTTAGGAAGGATTTTAAGATTTACAATATTACCGGGAAAGCTTTTGGGCAAATGAGCGACGTAGCATATATAATAGACGTTCAGAATAGCAAAGAGTTTCTATTGAGTGCGAGTATTTATTGTAACGAAAATGAAATAGTGGGTGATGACAAATATGAATACGAAGTAGCAGGTCGCAAATTCATGGAGACATTGGCTTCAGTAATCATTGATAGGGTAAGAGCTGAAACAGCAGGTATGAGGCCAGATTTTGGGAATATTCCTTTAGCAATCGATTAAAATATTTGTAAATTAAATATGCAGTATTTTTTGTAAAAAGGAGTAGTATTGCTTCTTCGAAAACTAATTAAGAATAATACAGGCACTTCTTTCGGTTTTGCTGGAAGAATTAAATCTAAAAAAAGGAAATAAGATTATGGCATTATCATCATTGCTTACAAAATTTAACGAGCCCGAAACTTTAAAAATGGCTAAACTAGGCCGTGAATTACGTGCAAAAGGGATAGCTATTACAGATCTAAGTCTTGGTGAGCCAGACTTTGATACCCCTGATCATATAAAGGAGGCTGCAAAAAAAGCTATTGATGAAAATTACAGTCACTATACGCCTGTTTCTGGCTTCCTGGATCTGAGAGAAGCTGTTTGCGAAAAATTTAAACGAGAGAATAAACTGGCTTATAGCCCAGAAAATATTGTGGTAAGCACCGGCGCGAAGCAAAGCATAGCCAACACGGTATTGAGTATAGTAGATGAAGGGGATGAAGTAATTATACCTACACCGTACTGGGTTACTTATAGTGAAATTGTGAAAATGGCTGGAGGCAAAGTAGTAGAGATACGTTCATCGCCAGAGCAGGATTTTAAAATAACTGCGGAAGCGTTAAGAGAAGCGATCACGCCGAAGACAAAATTATTTATGTTCTCCTCTCCTTGTAACCCAAGTGGAGCGCTGTATACACTCGAAGAGCTGGAAGCGCTGGGAAAAGTTTTTGAACAGCATCCGCAGATTTATATTATGAGCGATGAAATATATGAACATATTAATTTTACTGGTTCTCATGTAAGCATAGCTAGTATCCCTGCTATAAAAGACAGGGTTATAGTAATAAATGGTCTGAGTAAAGGTTTTGCTATGACGGGCTGGAGACTTGGTTACATGGCAGCATCGCCGGAAATAGCAAAGGCCTGTGAAAAAATACAAGGGCAAATTACCAGCGGCGCCACCGCGGTGACACAGCGGGCGGCTATTGTAGCACTTAACGGAAGCTTAAAGCCAACCGAAGAAATGGTAAAGGCTTTTCGTACCAGAAGAGATAAAGTAATGGAGTTACTGGGCAATATTCCTAATGTAGTGTGTTCTGCACCACCAGCTGCATTCTATGTATTCCCGGATGTGAGTGCCTACTATGGCAAGAAAACACCCACAGGGGAACTCATACAGAATGCTGACGAATTGTGTATGTATCTTTTGAATGACGCACACGTATCTACAGTGACCGGTAAGGCTTTTGGAGAACCAAAATGTATAAGAATTTCATTTGCTAACAGCATTGAAAATATTGAAGAAGGATTTAAGAAAATAACCAGCGCATTAGCAGCTCTGGCTTAGTACAAAGAAAAGGAGATGATATACGAAGTAGGCGATAAGATAGTGGTGAAGATCACAAATGAAGATGGAGTAGTGCGGGAAATACTGGGCGATGACATGCTCATTGTAGAAGTACGTGGCGTAGAATTTCCTACTCATAAAAATCAGGTAGAGTATCCATACTTCAAAATGTTTACACAGCCCATGAAGCCGGCCGCTCCTAAGAAAATATATGTAGATAATATAAAGCGGGAAAAGCAAATTCTAAAATCCAAGACTGGCGAAGGAGTGCATCTGCAGTTTTTACCGGTCTATGATAAGGATGTGTTTGAGGACGATGTTGTAGAGAAGATAAAATTGT
This sequence comes from Ferruginibacter sp., assembly GCA_037968795.1. Taxonomy (GTDB): domain Bacteria; phylum Bacteroidota; class Bacteroidia; order Chitinophagales; family Chitinophagaceae; genus Ferruginibacter. The sequence continues at coordinate 51,430 of JBBKWE010000240.1, read as the reverse complement.
ATCTCATCAATGAAAATGAGGAAGCCTATGCTTTCAAATATGATGTAGCTTTTCAGGGCGCATCTGGTTTTGATTTGGAAGCAGTTATTCCAGCCTTATCAGAATTCTATCTCCACGACCTTGACTTTGCAGATATAAGTGACAATCCCAGGTTTGATTTTGTTTTTGAGCTTACCCCACCGCTCAAGAAGAAAGCACTGTACTATGAAGCAGGGCTCAAGGTTACCGGGAAGAAAATTTTTAAAAGGATAGAAGAATTACAAAATGAAGGGGGTGCCAGTTTTAAGTATTCCTTATTTACAGAATACCCGGAAAGACAACAGGAAGAAAGACTAGACCTTGGTGCACTGCGAAGTAGCGGATACAGGATAGATGGATCAGGCACGGGAAGCAAGCACTTACCCCCACCGCGATCTGTGGTAGACTTGCACATAGAAAAAATTACAGATAATGTGCTGAGCTTATCTACCTCTGAAATGCTGGACCTTCAGATAAATACTTTTGAAAAATACTATGACCTTGCGCTTGGGCATAAGCTCAAAATTATGATTGTAATTCATGGAGTAGGAGAAGGAATCTTGAAGCAGGAGCTACATCAGATTTTACAGAATAAGAAGGAAGTGCAGCGCTATCAAAACACTTACCATGAGCTGTATGGGTACGGGGCTACTGAAATATTTTTTAAATAAAGTTTAGGAATCCGCTTCCCTGGCATACATCTTTGATATAACAAATACCATGGGAATTGCTATTCCTACCAGAACCAACCCCAGACTTAAAGAGAATTGCAGAAAGTCACCTGCCGGAGGATTAGTATCAGTCATAGGTAAAATCTTTAGGTTCATAACTGCCCATACGAAGCAACCGTATATAAGACTTCTAATCGTCCTTTCCTCAATAAGGCCAGCAGCTTGTTTGTGAATAAGCATGTACAACGTGGTAAAGATTAATGTAATGAAGAAATGGAGGAGAAAACCTATTGCCGCCATTGCATAACCTCCGCTGAATGCTTTGGCTCCGTAAACTCCTGACGCGATTTTCTGCAATATTCCCAGAACAGTATTGTCCCCTTTAATTACCACTTGTACAAGAAAGACAAGAAGAATATTGATGATAGCAGCGACGGCTGCAGCTATGAGTATCTTTTTATAGTGATGTTTTAGAATTTGAAGCAAAGGAAACTGGTTTAATAAAAAAACAACTCTAAGATAGTTTAGTTAGGCGAGAATTATGCCTACTCTGCTTTACCTTTTTCATCCCTCGCACTTCCTTCTTAAGCAATTATTATTCTCCGTACTGCAAAAAAGTAACTGGTAGCTATTTTGCCATTACCTTTGTTTTGCTATCAGCCGGTCATCGCTCCATTGCTTTTGTAGTGGAGAGGAAAGTCCGGACAGCGCAGGGCAGCCCACAGGCTAACGGCCTGATGCTTGGAAAAGTAATAGAAAGTGCCACAGAAAATAACCGCCAAAACTTTGTTTTGGTAAGGGTGAAAAAGGGAGGTAAGAGCTCCCGGGTGTGGTGAGTGATCATCGCATGGGGTAAACCTTGGGTGCTGTAATGCCACATAGGTTGGTTATTCGGAGGCGGCTCGTCTCCTTAGGAATAGTTTCTTTTCCTTTAATCAACGGGTAGGCAGCAATGATCGGTATAGTAATGTGCCGGCTAGTCAAATGATGACCGTCTTTCCAGAAATGGAGGGATAACAGAATCCGGCTTATGGCTGATAGCCTTTTTTTATTTGTGATTGGGAACTCATGTAAGTTTTTAGTTTAGGTGTAGTGGTAAGCTTATTTTATTGACTTTATAATCATTTCTGCTACTACTTTGTCTACTGGCAATTGCATCATTTCCGGGGTGAAACTAGATATTTCTACCAGTCTAAAAGCCTCTTGATTTACAGTGCCGTTCTCAAAATCAATATCGCGATAGGCTTCATTCCTATGCTCTATCATTTCCACGTCAAACTCGTCGATCATATAATAAATAGACAATAGCTGCCCTTTGGCACCAAAGGCGCTGTCAATAAAAAAATCGGTTGTGTAAAAATGTGCTCCAACTGTAATCGTGGCTTTTAATTCTTCTTTAAATTCTCTCACCAAGCAGTCTTTTGTCCCTTCTCCAAACTCTAATCCGCCGCCACAAAATTTTGTATAGCACTTGCCCTGTATGATTTCATCGCAGAGCAGAATTTTATTTTTGGTTATGTAAATTCCGTAAACCCTTACATTGAACATAGCTATTTTTTTGTGCGATTTACATACTTAAATAAGGCATAAGCAAGGATTAGAACACAAATTATGGTAGGCACCCAAAATGCGTAGGGCGAATGCTGAAAGGGCAGGGGTACATTCATGCCATAAATACTGGCTATAAGCACCGGAATGCTTAAGAAAATAGTAAGTGTTGTTAGCCTTTTTAAAACCTCATTCTGATTGTTGCTTATTATACTTGCAAAAGCATCCAGCGAGCTTATAAGTATGTTTGTATAGGTGTTTGCTGTTTCCAATGCCTGGCTGGTTTCTATAATTAAATCATCCAGAAAGTCTTTCTCTTCCTCATTTAATTTCAAAAAATTTGTACGGCTTATTTTCATCATTAGCAGCTCATTACTTCTTAGTGCCGTTACAAAGTACACAAGGCTCTTTTGTATACGCATTAGTTCAAAAAGTTCTTCATTTCTGTTGCTGTCATAGAGTTTTTTCTCCAGCGAATTCCGCCGCATATTTATATCCTTCAAGTGCTCTTGAAAATTTGTAGTGATCTTTTCAAAGATCTTGAGTACCATCATATTTATATGATCAGGGTGCCTGTTCTGAAAGCTATTTAAGAATTTTTTTATTGCCTCATTTTCAAAGGAGTTTACCGTTACAATTTGCCCACGTGTAAGAATGATACAAATAGGGATTGTTATATAAAATGCATCACTTTCATTGAATGAGTTATTCTCTGTCGGGGTTTTTATTACAACAAGTTTTACACTATCCTCTTCTTCGTATCGGCTTTTCTCGTCTATATCCAGCGAGTCAGTAAGGAAATCAATTGGTATGCCCAGGTCTTCGCTTAGGTCTGAAAATTCCTCTTGTTTGAGAGGAGGCAGTACATTTACCCACCCTCCGCTTACGGGACCGTCTATTGCTACTGTCTTATGATCTTGTATTTGAAAGAATTGTACCATTCATTATTTTATTTTCCTATCATTTCTAAATCCATTTCACCTTTATATACATTTACTGCAGGCCCGGTAAGCCACACATTGGTGTGGGATCCGTCTTCATGTTTTTCAAATTCTACACTTAGTTTGCCTCCCAATGTTTTTACATCAATATTATTAAAGCCAAGGTCGTTGTGTGCGCATACTATCGCTGCTGCAGTTACTCCCGTGCCACAACTGAGTGTTTCCGCTTCTACACCGCGCTCATAAGTTCTTACAAATATGGTTGCCGGTCCAGTTACTTCTACAAAATTTACATTTATACCTTCCTGTTTGTAATCTTCACTGTACCGTATGGTACTGCCATCTATTGTTACATTCGCATCTGCAAGTTCATTTTTCTCTTTTACATAATGCGGCGATCCTGTATTAAGCACGTGGTAACCTTTATGTGAAGAAATGGCTGGCACATCCTGCATTTTCAATCTTATCTTGCCATCTATTTGTATTTCTGCATAGTGTTCGCCGTCTATAGCAAGGAACCGATATTCAGATTTTTTAATGCCTACGAGATTTGCAAAATGAACAAGGCATCTACCTCCATTCCCGCACATACTACTTTCATTTCCATCAGCATTGTAATAGACCATTTCAAAATCGTAGTCTTTTTTATTCTGCAAAAGCATTAGACCATCGGCTCCTATCCCAAAATTTCTTTTACATAAATGTTTTATGGTTGCTGTATCAAAATTGTATGTTCCTTCACGATTATCAGCAATTACAAAGTCATTGCCAGTACCGTGGTATTTGTAAAAAGTAAATAACATTATAAATCGTTTTCGGAAATTATTTCCAGTGTTTTTTTTATGAGTTGTTCTACTGCCGCAGCACCGTCTTTGCTAAACTCTTTTGTCATTCGATTAGCTACAATAGCACTTAATGAAAGGCAGTGGTGCCCCATGATTCCCCCAAGTCCGTATATAGCAGCAGTTTCCATCTCAAAGTTGCTGATGCGATGATTGCCGAGTGCAAAGCTTGCTAAACGGTCTATAAGTTCTGGATGGGTAAGCCCCAGCCGAAGTACACGCCCTTGTGGGCCATAGAAACCCGGGCAGGTAACAGTGATCCCCTGGTGAAAACCGGAGACAAAGTTTTTGAGTAAGTGCACACTTGCATCGGTTATATACGGAGAGGAAATACCCTGGTGCATTTGTGTATGCGTATCAAATGCCTGTAGAATCGCAATTTCTTCGTCGTTGTTTTTGTGCTTATAAAAATTAAGCAGGTTGTCTATTCCCAGGCCATGCGTGCTGGCTACGTAACTGTCTACAGGGATTTCCTCTTGCAAAGATCCTGATGTCCCCACTCTAATGATATTAAGTGTTGTGAGTTCCTCTCTTATCATCCTGGTCTCAAAGTCAATATTTACCAGTGCATCTAACTCATTGAGCACAATATCAATATTATCTGGTCCAATGCCCGTGCTGGTTACAGACAATCTTTTCTTACCTATATATCCTGTATGTGTTACAAATTCCCGGTGTTGATTCTTGAATTCTACGCTGTCAAAATGCTTACTCACTTCACCTACTCTGTCCGGATCTCCTACAGTTATAATAGTGTGAGCAATTTCTTCTGGTCTGCAATTTACGTGGTATATGGCACCTCTGTCATTAATAATGAGCTCAGAAGCGGCAATTGGAGCGGGCATAAGCAAGTCTTTTATTTAATTAGAAATTGAAAAGTATGATAATCGTTTGCACGCAAATATCACACTTGCTGTGTAAAAGTATCTATAATGTTTTAGGGTAAAAAATACGTAATCAAATGCTGCTGAAATCCTAAATATTTATGTCTATTTCGCTTGTTTGTGAGGATAATTTTTACCACTATTAACGGTTTGAAACAGCAGGTTAGTTTTTATGCAGAAAAATATCTTACTTTTGCTTTCCTAAAATAAAACAACAATTAATAATTGCAGTTTATTTTTGGAAATGGGTCCTTTGGCCGAGTGGTTAGGCAAAGCTCTGCAAAAGCTTGTACAGCGGTTCGAATCCGCTAGGGACCTCACATTTTCCCCGGCATGTATATGACGGGGATTTTTTTATTAGGATAATTATGAAATCAAAAATTGCACATTACATTGGTATTATAGCAATACTTGGCTTGGTAGTAACCTGCTTTTTGCCTTGGGTAAGCTTTCCTTATATTCAAGAAACATTTACTGGTTTTAATGTAAAGCGGTTTAATACCGGAAACTATTATGGCAGGGCAGGGTACCCTATAACTTTCTTATCATCTATCATCTTGTTGCTAATGTTTATCCCGAAATTGTGGGCAAAGCGAGTAAATTTATTTATAGGAGCCGTATTGTTTGCTTATTGCATTCGCACTTTCGTAATTTTTACTTCAGGAGTGATAGCAGGAGATGTTATCAAGCACGTAGGTATTTATTTGGTCCTACTTCTTTCTTTCGTGATTCTCGTTACGAATCTGTTTCCTTATATGAAGAACAATAGGTAGTTCTTGTAAAAAAACTTTTTCCAAAGATTTTCTTAATCCCATAGAATGGTATGAAATTGTACTGTAGGTAAAAAAATATTATACTACGAAGAATGATAAAGAAAAGAATTTTACAAAAATAACCAAGAGAAAATCTAAAGATTTAGCGACAGAAATAACTGTAACTGAAGCTGCTATAAGCTATTCTTCTTCTAATACACAAAAATTTCAGCTAAAAAAAGCGGTAGTGCAGTTGTAAATGAATACATCTTTATAATTTGAATAAGCCAGTTTGGAATTTGTCTTATTAGGAAAAAATTAGCCTTACAGAAAGCTGCCTTAGCAAAATACAATTAGAGAACTTAAAAAACCATACGAGATTAGACTACTAGGTTATCATATGTGCTGGTATCTACAAGTACCACCCTAATTAATAATAAAGACAAAGATGTTTTTAGCACTATTCTCTTTGAGCAAATGGGAGCACTTGCAGATGTATCTTGCGGTTTCGAAGTCTTTGGTTCCGAAAAAAAATTAATAAATGGGTCATGACCCCCAATAAAGCGATTGCAGGCAAAATGCCTTTTGAATTGCTTCGTTGTAAATTTGGTACAGAGGAAGTAAAAAATATTATAGGCAGGATAGAGTATGGCGTCTATTCATAATTAGGTCCTATGATTATATTTAGAGTATCTAAAACACAGTATACAGAAAACTTGTATGGCGAGGGAGTCAGAAGATTTGGTGGTCAATGGTATAATAAAAATGTTCCATGCTTGTACACTTCTGAGAGTAGGGCACTAGCAATTTGGGAATACAGCATTAATGTAGGCTTGTACGATATTCCCAGAGCGCTTAGAATTATGTCTATAGAAATACAAGACGATGCAGTTTTTAAAATACCTTGTAGCAAACTTCCTGCTGACTGGCAGGAATTTCCTGCGCCCGGTTCTCTAAAAGATTTTGGTACTGAATTTCTACTTATCGCAAAATTTCCTATACTGCCAATTTCCTTCTACCATTGTGCCAGAAGTTTAATTACATTTTAAACCCTTTGCATACAGATAGTAAAAAATTTAAAATAGTAGAGGAGAAGGCCTTTATTTTCGATGTAAGAATAAAGAAGTGCTTTCTTAAATTATTTCCTGTCCCAAGTATCTTTTAAGGTAACAGTTCTATTAAAAACGATATTCTCAGCTGTACTTTCTTTGTCAAGGCAAAAATATCCCAGTCTTAGAAATTGAAACCTATCATCAGGCTTAGCATTAACAAGGGATGGCTCAATGTAAGCGGTCACTACTTTTAATGAATCTTCATTTATATAAGACTTAAAATCTCCTTCCTCACTGGCAGGATTTTCTACTTTGAACAAGCGGTCGTATAATCGAACTTCTGCAGTAGCAGCGTGCTCTACATTTACCCAATGTATAACGCCTTTTGCTTTTATACCACTAGTATCTTCTCCACTTTTGCTACTTGGATGATAGGTACAATGTATTTCTACAACCTTTCCTGTCGCATCTTTCACAAAATCGTCACAGGTAACTATGTATGCACTTTTTAGTCTCACATTTGCTCCGGGTGCCAGTCTAAACCATTTTTTCTCGGGTACTTCCATAAAGTCTTCCCGCTCTATCCACAATTCTTTTCCAAAGACCAATTCCCGCTTACCCAGGTCTTCGGTTGGCCCATTTTCGCTTAGCAGTATTTCTGATTCCCCGCTGTAATTTGTTATGACCAGCTTTACGGGGTCAAGAACCGCCATGGCTCTCAATGCAGTTGCATTTAGGTCTTCCCTGAGGAAAAACTCCAGCAAGCCGAAGTCAGTGATATTTTCTCTCTTTGTGATGCCTACTCGCTCACTAAAGTTTCTAATGCTGGCTGCCGTAAATCCTCTTCTTCGCATACCGCTTATCGTAGGCATACGAGGGTCGTCCCAGCCGCTCACGTGCTTTTCTTGCACGAGCTGCAAAAGCTTTCGTTTGCTCATCACAGTATAGTTGAGGTTTCTGCGGGCAAACTCATACTGATGAGAAGGGAATAGTTCCAGTTTTTCTATAAGCCAATCGTACAGTGCTCTGTGGGGAATAAACTCCAGTGTGCAAATAGAATGCGTTACATTTTCGATGGCATCACTTTGTCCGTGTGCAAAGTCATACATTGGATATATGCACCACTTATCCCCTGTGCGGTGGTGGTGAGCATGCTTTATGCGATAGAGTAGTGGATCCCTCATATGCATATTCGTATGTTCCATATCTATTTTTGCTCTCAGTGTTTTAGCACCATCAGGGAATTCGCCTGCTCTCATTTTAGCAAATAGCTCCAGGTTTTCTTCTACCGATCTTTCTCTGTAGGGACTTTTTTTTCCTGTCGTTGTCGGAGTTCCTTTTAACTCTGCTATCTGTTCTGCGCTGCTATCGTCTACATAGGCAAGTCCTTTTTTTATAAGCGTAACTGCCATATCGTAGAGCTGATCGAAATAGTCACTAGCATAGTTTTCATTTTCCCACTGAAAGCCTAGCCAGCGAATGTCATCTTTTATACTGTCTACGAACTCCGTTTCTTCTGTTACAGGATTTGTATCATCGAAGCGAAGATTTGTAAAGCCTGGATAACTTTTTGTAAGTCCAAAATTGAGGCAAATGCTGGTAGCATGCCCTATATGCAAATAACCGTTTGGCTCTGGGGGAAACCGGGTAACGATCTTTTGATATTTACCATTTCTAAGGTCCTCTTCAATTATTTCTTCAATAAAGTTCAGGCTTTTTTCTTCGCTCATATTCAATATTCTTATGCCGCAAAAGTAGGTATTTAAGAGGAAGCATCATCCTGCAGTTTACTTCTGTAATATGCCCTACATTTACACAAAAATTATAGTATGCTTAAGAAAGTATTTATGGTGATTTGTATATTAATCACCAGTGTTGGACTTGTATTTGCCTGGGGTAGCTGGGGGCACCAGCACATAAACTATTCGGCCATTTTTGCCCTGCCGCAGCCCATAAAGACATTTTTTTATAATCATAAAGATTTTATTACAGAGGAATCTGTTGTGCCAGACTTAAGGAAATATACCATCAAAGACAAAGCTGAATTTAATCGGCACTTTATAGATATTGAAGGTTTTGAAGAATACACGATAGAAACAATTCCACAAACTACAAAGGAAGCCACTATTAAACTGGACGCAAAACTTATGGATAAAATGGGCATTCTTCCCTGGTACATTCAGGATATGATGGAGAAGCTTACTGTAGCTATGAAAAATGGCAGAAAGAGTGAAATTCTTTTTATTGCCGGAGATCTTGGGCATTACATCGGAGATGCTAATATGCCGTTGCATACTTCCCTTAATCACAACGGACAGCTAACCGGGCAGGATGGCATTCACAGTTTTTGGGAATCACAATTACCAGATTATTTTGGTAGCAAGTATGACTTTAAAGTGCAGCCTGCTGTATACTTGCCAGATGTGACAAAAGCCACATGGGATATCATTAAGCATACACACGCACTTGTGCCGGTAATGCTAAAGATAGATTTAGATACCAAGGCAAAATTTAATTCTGCAGATCTTTATAAAAAAGATGATAAGGGAGTTGTGCTAAAAAATAAGTTTGGCGCACAAACATTTAGTTACGCTTATGCCAAAGCCTACCATGAGGCACTGGATGGCATGGTAGAAAAGCAAATGAAACGTGCTATACAGGATCTTAGTAATTTCTGGTATACTGCATGGGTAAATGCCGGTAAACCAGATCTTGTGTCGCTGGATCCTAAAGAACTTACTGATAGGAATAAGAAGTTTATGAAAAAAGATACCAAGCTAATAGAGAAAGGAAAAGTGTTTGGGTTTAGAGTAGAGACGGAGTTTGAGTAATTTTTTTAACTACAGTCTCGATAGTAATTCGTGACGCTGAGGATAGCCTCACTCTAATCTGGAATAACACAGCGTTTATTCTCTGCGAAAGTATACACTACTCAGGTAACGCTATACAAACAATATATAATATGATATACGACATAATAGTAATCGGTTGCGGCTCTGCAGGGCTTTCTGTGGGTATGTCAATGAATAAATTTGGTTTTAAAGTAGTGATGATTTCTCCCACAGATCATAAAATAGGAGGAGAGTGTCTCAATGATGGATGCGTGCCCAGTAAGGCATTTATCCATTTAGCAAAAATAGCTGCCTGTGCAAAAGAAGCAGAATTGCTAGGACTGAAGGTGACTGGCAAGGTGGATATTAATAAGGCTACTGCCTACATACGAGAGCGGCAAGATGTGATAAGAGCGCATGAGGATGCTGCACATTTAGAAAAAGAAGGTATAAAAGTAGTATTGGGAGTAGCAAGATTTTCTGGAGAGAAGGAAGTGGAAGTCAATGGCCAAAAATATAACGCAAAGAAAATTGTAATTGCAACTGGTTCGTCTGCTGTAAAATTAAAAGTACCCGGTGTTGACCAAGTAGAGTATTATGATAATGAGAATATTTTTAGTATAGAAAAACTTCCGGAGCGGCTTCTAGTTGTGGGTGGTGGGCCAGTGGGAATAGAAATGGCACAGACCTTAACCCGCCTGGGAAGCAAAGTAACCGTCGTAAACAGAGGTGAATACATTCTGAATAATGATGACGCTAGCTTGGCTAAAATTGTGCAGGAAAGGCTAGAGAGTGAAGGAACTGAGTTTATTGCGAATGCATCTGTAGAATCTTTCCCATCTGCCACGGAAGCAGTTGTCATGTTCAAGAATGGCCAATCAAAAACAATCTCTTTCGATGCCATTTATGTGGGTATTGGCAGAGAACTGAACATTGATGGCTTGCAATTAGAAAATGCTGGCATAAAACTACACGACAATAAAATCGTGGTAGATAAGCGGCTTCGTACCAGTAATAAATCGATTCTTGTTTGTGGTGATGTGGCCGGTGATTTGCAATTTAGTCATGCTGCAGAGTTTCATGCCACTATCATTCTCAATAACTTCTTCAATCCCTTTAAACGAAAGCTTCACAATACAAACATGAGCTGGGTCACTTTTACCCAACCAGAACTTGCGAGCTTTGGCTGGAGAGAAGAGGATTTGAAAGAAAAAGATATAGCTTACGAGAAACTGGAGCAAAACATGGAGGCAGATGACAGAGCCATAACGGATGACTACAGATATGGGAAACTTATTCTCTACATATCACCTGGCGGCTTGCTAAAGAAGCAAAGGATATTAGGGGGTGCAATGGCAGCGCCTACTGCAGGAGAGATGATACAGGAGCTTATACTGGTCAATAAAGAGGGGCTGTCAATCAATACCATCTTTAACAAATTATACCCTTACCCAACTGCCAGCAGGATAAATCAAAAAGCGATCAGGCAATATAAAGCAAAGCTTCTTACAGATAAACTGAAGAAGCTCTTGCAATTTGCTTATAAAATTCTTGGATAATTATTTATTACGCTACGCCCATTCGCTTCAGGTGCATAGCATGACTTACGATTGCATCACGCATGTGCCTGTACTCAATGTACTTTACATTAAACTCTTCGCAGGTTTTCTTTATTATCTTACTTATTTGCGGATAATGTATATGAGAAATCTTTGGGAAAAGGTGATGTTCTATCTGAAAGTTAAGACCACCAACAAGCCAACTAATCAATTTATTGCGAGTAGCAAAGTTTGCCGTTGTTTCAATTTGATGTATTGCCCACTCATTCTCTATTTTATTGGTATCTCCACTTGGCTCCGGAAATGCAGTTTCTTCTACTGTATGCGCTAGCTGAAAAACTACACTAAGCACCAATCCCGCAAACATAGACAGAGATAAAAAGCCCACTAACCACGGAAGGAAACCGACCATATAAATAGGGAGCGCTATCATCATAGCATAATACCCAATCTTTGCAGTCCAAAATGCAAAATGATCAAATCTGCTCATCTTCTTAATAGGTACGGCACCTACTTTTTTCCTGAAGTATTTTGTATAATCAGTTGCAAATACCCAAATGATAAGCAGTAAGGTGTATAGAAACCAAACGTAAATATGTTGAAAACGATGAATTTTATATTTCTTTTGCGTAGCACACATTCTAAGCATTGGCTTTATTTCAATGTCATCGTCAATGCCATCTATATTTGTATAAGTATGGTGAATAATATTATGTTTGTTATTCCACATTATAGCGCTTGCTCCTAGTGCATTTACCGAGAAAGCAGCTATTTTATTCCAAAATTTGCTTCCACTAAAGCTACCATGCCCACCATCATGCATTACATTAAAGCCAATGCCCGCGGTAAGACCACCCATTACCAGGGTTTCTGCCCAGGCAATCCATAAATTGGGCGTAAAAAATACAACGTGTACGTATAATGCAATGTATAAAACCCAGAAAAGTACTGCCTTGAAATAGAGAGAAAAATCTCCAGTACTTTTCAGGCCGCTTTCGTCAAAGTAAGCACTTACTCGTTGCTTAAGCGTTTGATGAAAAGTAGAGCCCTTCACATTGAGAAATTTTGGTGTTACAGAAGCCATAATAATATTTTTAAGTATTTTCTTTAATCAATTTGTTAAAACCGGTGATGCCTATCATCTTCTTGCTAATAAGCCCTTCAGCGTATTGTACGCCTATCATTTTCCCCATCATCTTTGCCCTATACACAATACTATCAAGAAAGTCCGGCGTAGAAATATACGTCTGAGGTTCTTTAAGTGTAGGGTTGTGAAACTGAGTTTTATATGCCTTTACAGCTTCTATTTTCTTTTCAAAAACAGCAGAAACGTCATACACAAAATCTGGTGCAAGATATCTGTCCTGTATATATTGAAACACATAAGTAGGTCTGTGTTCTTTCTGTGCTGTACCACCTACAGTAGTTTTTATCTTCCTTAGTCCAGACAAAAATGCTGCATCCAGCACCAGTTCAGCACTTCTGCCATGATCCGGGTGTCTGTCTTCCGGCGCATTACAAATAATAATCTCAGGCTTGTACTTCCTTATAACAGAGATTACCTTTAATTGGTTTGCTTTATTATTTTCAAAGAATCCATCTGCTAATTTCAGATTTTCTCTCGCTGTAATCCCAAGGATTTCACCAGCAGCAGCTGCTTCTTCTTTCCTGGTCTTTGCAGTTCCTCTTGTGCCTAATTCGCCTTGAGTAAGGTCTACTATTGCTACTTTATTTCCTGCCGCCAACTCTGATAGTATAATTCCTCCGCAACCCAGTTCAACGTCATCAGGATGTACACCAAAAGCTAAGAGAGAAACCTGCATACAAATTTTAAATGATTTTGAAACCGCAAAGTTAATTCATTTGCTGCAAGAAATATGGTAAAAATTGCAAATTAATTATATGGACTCAGCTGTTTAAAGCGGCCATTCTTTGCCATGCGAATATCGTTGTAACCGTACATACGTTGCACTTCCTGTACAAATAGCTCTATAACCTTATCGTCCCCTTCTTCGTCATAAGTCTGCTTAAGGTTACTGTTAAAAAAGAAGGCTACTGTTTGGTAAAATCTCGCTGTAACTCCACCACGGTATTCTTTTATTATTTCATAACAATTATTGCCCGTTTGCCTGTTTATAAGCTTCATCAAGACTTTTCCCTGGTAGATGCTGAGGTTGGTAATAGGATCAGAGAATTCTCTTTTCAGGTCTTTTTCTCTGCTTTTTATATAAGCTTTCCGTTTGTTCTTGTCGGTTACATTCCTAAGTTCAAAGTTTATGTCATTCATAATGGCTCCTGCCCGTCTTGCATAAGGGTAGGTAACATAAACTGCATTTCTCAAACGATCATAAGCTCGATAGCGAGCACTTTGTGCTGCCGTCAGAGTAGACATAAAGGATACGTTTTCAAGCGTTTTTGCAATAATAGTATCTCCATTGTACACAACCGTGGCTACAACTATAGTGTCATATGCCGATTGCTGGGCATTAGATTTTACTGCCAGAAAGCTTAGTATCAAAAATGCGAAGAAATGCTTATTCATTTTGTAAGTACAAGTACGTAAAAATAAATCTAAAATTTTAGAAAGGGTAGCGTGGCTTTTGTTAAAAAATTATGGCAACATCTACATAGACTAGGATTACAGACCTTCAATGGGTTTGGCTTTACTAAATGATTTAGATATAAAGCCTTATATGACAAAAGTAGACAAGGAATAAAATAACCTTTCTACTCTCCTGCTTCCATCAACTTCTCAAACGCGACCTCATACTCTTTGTTCACTTTATTCCAGTTCCCCTGCAGGGTCTTATATGCTGATTCTATTGCGGCAAATTTTGTGTGGTCGTCATAGTTAGCAGGGTCTGCTAGCTCTTTTTCCATTTTTTCTTTCTCGATTGTAAGTTTTTGTAGTTGCTCCTCCAGTTTCTTAAAATCATGCTCCAGTTTTTGAGGAACCTTTTTTTCTACCACAGGTGCCGGCTTTGGAGCTTCTGTCACTTTTTTTATAGACGCTTCTTTGGGAGCATTTGCAGTTGCCTCAGCTTTAGCTTTAAGCTTCTTTTCTTTCCACACTTCGTATTCCGCATAAGTGCCTTTAAATTCAACAATCTTTTGATCCTCAATTTCCCAAATCTTATTTGCCAGTTTACTTATGAAATACCGATCATGGCTCACTAGAACAATACTTCCCTCATACTTTATAAGAGACTCAGCTAACAAGTCTACAGAGTGAATGTCCAGGTGGTTGGTAGGCTCATCCAGCATAAGGAAATTTGCTTTGCTGGCTATGGTTTTAGCCAATGCAACTCTTGCTTTTTCTCCTCCGCTCAGCACTTTTACTTTTTTCTCTACCGTTTCACCACTAAAGAGAAACGCACCCAGTAAACTCCGCAGCTCCAAATCGTTTTTGCCGGTTTGAGCTTCCTTCATTTCTTCCAGAATATCATTATTAAGGTTAAGCGCTTCTAGCTGGTGCTGTGCATAAAAAGATTCCTGCACATTGTGCCCCCACACCCTACTGCCCGTAAAGTCTTCTTTATCTGCAATAATTCTAAGCAGCGTACTCTTGCCTTTTCCATTCGCACCTATGAGGGCTATTTTATCTCCTCGTTCTATTTCGGCTTCTGCCTTATCTACAATATCTATTTCTTTAAAGCTCTTGCTTATATTTTTTAAAGCTACAATGCTTCTTCCTGGTTGCTTTTCTATCGCAAAATTAATGCGCATATTGGGTCTCTCCAGTTCTGTGTCTTCTATAATTTCCAACTTTTCTAATCTCTTCACAATGCTCTGTGCAGCAGCAGCCTTACTGGCTTTTGCCTTAAACCTTTCTACAAACCGCTCGTTCTGCTTTATGTAATCCTGTTGGTTGCTGTAGGCCTTCTTTTGCATATCTATGCGGATAGCCTTTTCAGTTTCGTAATAGGAATAATTACCAGTGTAAAAGTGCAATTTCTGCTGATACAGTTCTACCACTTTAGTTACCATCCTGTCCAGAAAAAACCTATCGTGACTTACTATTACAACTGCGCCGGGATAATGCTGCAGGTATTTTTCCAACCACTCTATACTGGGCAGATCAAGGTGATTCGTAGGTTCATCCATCAGCAATACATCTGGGTGTTGCAGAATCATTTTAGCCAGGAGAACTCTCATTCGCCAGCCACCACTAAAGTTTTTGTAAGGTTTGCCCAGATCTTCATTGCTAAAACCCAGACCTTGTAATATCTCTTCCGTTTTGTGTTCAATATCATAACCACCTTCTACTTCCATTTCATGCAAGAGGTCTGCGTACTTCATAGCAAGAGTTTCGTCGCCAGTGGCTTCTAACTCTGCGCCTATTTTTTCCAATTCCTTTTCTATCTCTTTTACCCGCTCAAATGCGGTAAGGGCTACTTCCAAAATGGAATCTTCGGTATCAAACCCCAGCAGATCCTGATGCAGAAAGCCAATACTTACTTCCTTTCCTTTTTCTACTGTTCCCTTTGCAGGACTGTACTGCCCCGTAAGCACCTTTAATAAAGTAGACTTCCCTGTACCATTATATCCTATTAAACCTATTCTTTCGTTGGGTTGTATATGCCAGGTAGCCCCGTCTACAATAGTGCGGGCTCCAAACTCAAATGTTACATTCTGCAATCCTAAAAGCATGTCTTCTTTTTCTTTAAAATTTCTGCAAAAGTAACTTATGATTTTTTGAAAATAATAAAATTTGCGAATTTAGAACATGAGAAATTGTTGCTGACCGGGAAACTGCTTGTAAAACAATCAATCGATTGAAACTTTGCCTCCCGTTTATCGCAAGACAATTATTAATTGAATTGTATAGTTTCGTTTGGCCCTATACGGTAGTATACTGCCGTTAGCTTATGCGGTTACAGTAATAGAGTTCCTGATTATTGCATAGAATCTTGTACCACAGGAGCAGTAGTGGGTTTACTATTAAGTGGTTCCCCTACCGAAATGTCACAGCGATGTCCCGGTTCGCCGTGAGGCGGATTCATGCCAGCCGGGGTTACTACCTGGCTTGTGGAAGTCGTAGGTGCAGTGATAACTGCGGGAGCGTTGTTCGTTTGCGTTGCGGCGGGTTTGCTTCCCAAGGGTGCACCCACAGGTATAGCACAATCGTGACCAGTTTCACCGTGCGGCGGGTTCAATCCTTTTTTTGTTGTAGTAGTTGTAGGCACAATTGGCTGCTGGACAGCTGCCCCTTGTGCTGTATTTAAATTTATCCGTTGGGTTTGTTCTGTCATTATGGGTGTTTGCCCACCATTATTGATAACAGTTCTAGCGGTATCGTTTGGTCCACTGCCAGTTGTTATAGCGTTAGAATCATTGCCCTCGGGCATTAAGGATGGATCATAAGTGCTTACATCGCTGGTGTTGTTACAGGATATCGTAGTCAAAATACTTAGCAGTAGTATAGCATTTAATATCTTCTTCATAGTTAAAAATTTATTCCGGACCGTAAGTTAAGGTTTTAGTAATTGCTTGAGCACTTTGCTAATATTATCATTAACCTAATGATAAAATTTTCTCTGAGATAAGCATAATGGTAATATAATATAAATAAAAACTATATCCGCAATCCGGATACACTAGTGTAATGATTAGGAAAGGTATAACTTGACCTTACGAAAACACCGAAGAAGGGACATCATTGAATGCAACTTTTTCATTAGGCAAACTAGAGGCTCAAGGTTGATCCCTGAATCTACAAAAATGCAGAAATACTTATTTACATGTGGCAAAATCGCTATTGCCATCGAGAATATTAATGCTTTCTTATAGTAGTTACCAAAAAAGCATCGCTGGGATTTTTTGCATTTGCAAATGCTTGTACCAAACACAGTAAATTTTGCATCACTATAGTTCTTGGTGATAACTTTTTATAAAGTTCATTTCCGCGCCAATTGTGGCCAATAAGGATAATCCTCTAGTTGGGTTGTATATGACATGTAGCCTCATTTATAGGTATGTATGCTACGAACTCAAAAAAAATATTCTGTAATCCAATAAAATTTTTTCAAAAATTTACGCAATCGTAAACTAATAAGAAGAATGATTGTTTGTGAATACCGTTCTACAGCGGGTTTTACTGTACCGGGTTTTTGGGGATTAGCGCAAAACCATAGTTAAGTTTTAAATTCCTTAGTATAATTGAAGTAATTTTGAACGCTAATACCTATCATCTAATCACCAAACTGTTATTTATTATGAAGAAATTAATTCTTGCAATAATCGTTTTAGCTTTCGGGGCTTTTGTATATCTGAAATGGATAAAAAAGGAAGATGCGTCTGCAACGCCGGAAGCCGAACCTACTCCAATGCTTGTAAAAACGCACTCAGATAATTTTAATGCTAAGGTAGACGCAGTGATTGCGAATTATTTATTGGTTAAAGATGCTTTTACGAACGATGATATCCTCAGAGCCAAACTATATACTGATCAGTTTATCGCTTCGCTTGATAGCATTCCCGTAGAGGAACTAGAATCAGACAAAAAAGCGGTGGCCGCCACAGCTAAGGCTACTATTCAGGATATAAAAGCAAATGCGGCTTCGCTGGTAAAACAAGAAGACATTACGGAGATGCGTAAAGACTTTAGCATGGTCACAGAAATGATGTATCCTGCTTTTTTTCAAAGTATTAATTATGAAGGAGAGAAATTGTATCTGCAACATTGCCCTATGGCTTTTGACAATGACCAGGGAGCTAATTGGCTGAGCAAGCAAGATAAAATTGTAAATCCCTACCTGGGAAAAATACATCCAAAATACCAGGCTACTATGATAAATTGCGGAGAGGTAAAAGACTCTGTCGTCGCTAAATAATTCCTTTTTTAAATAATCATAATAGCAGCTTTGTTAAAATACTTTTTAGTTTTATTTATTGTAATGTCTTTGCCAGCAATTTCCTTTGCTCAGAAGCAAGTAACCATAAGTGGTTATATAAAAGATGCCGAAACGGGAGAAAGTGTTATTGGTGCTACTGTGAGTGTTCTCCAATCTACCAGGGGAATTAGCAGCAATGCTTATGGCTTTTTCTCGCTTAGTATGCCCGCAGGTAGTTTTACCATTGTGGGTAGTCATATAGGCTACAGAGCTACCTTCCTTAATTTGCAACTGGAGCAAGATACTGTACTCACAATTTTATTGAGTAATGTTGCAACCTTATCTGAAGAGGTATTAGTGACCTCTACTAAAAGGGAAAATAATGTAAAAGATGCACAGATGGGAAGGATAACCTTGCCTATAGAACAAATTAAAGCTATACCTGCTTTTCTGGGCGAAGTAGATCTTCTTAAGACGATACAGCTACTGCCAGGCATTCGTAATGCAGGCGAGGGTAGTGCCGGCCTGTATGTGCGAGGTGGCGGGCCAGATCAGAACCTCATTTTGTTGGATGATGCAGTGGTATATAACTCCGGACATTTGTTTGGCTTCTTCTCTATTTTTAATGCAGATGCTATCAAAAACGTCACACTTATAAAAGGGGGAATGCCTGCACAATATGGCGGTAGGCTTAGTAGTGTACTTGATATTTCTATGAAGGATGGTAACAATAAAAAGTTGCAGGTAGAAGGCGGAATTGGATTGATAGCCAGCCGCATTTCTATACAAGGACCTATAAAGAAAAATAAATCTTCTTTTATACTGAGTGCCCGCCGAACTTATATAGATGCACTAGCCAAACCATTTATAAATAAGGAAAGTGCCTTTAATGGCTCGGGTTATTACTTCTATGATGTAAATGCAAAAGCAAATTTTAGCTTAGGACTAAAAGACAAGGTTTTTGTGAGCGGCTACTTTGGAAGAGATGTCTTTGACTTTGTAAATGGAAAGCAGAGTCTTAAAGTAAATATTCCCTGGGGCAATGTAACCTCTACAGTGCGCTGGAATCATGTCTTCAACAAAAAATTATTTTTAAATACGACGGCGCTATACAACGATTACCAATTTGAGTTTAACGGGAAACAAAACAATTTCCAGGTGAAGTTAGCTTCAGGAATAAGAGATTTTAGCCTTAAACAAGACTATGATTATTTTGCAAATGGAGGCCATAAAGTAAAATTTGGAGGACAAGTAACTTATCATCGGTTCAAGCCCTCCATAGTAAGTGGTCAGCAGGATTCTTTAGTATTTAACCCGCAAAATCCGCAGTTAAAATATGCGTTGGAAAGTGCCGTTTACCTGCAAGATGACTGGGAAATAAACCCTAAGCTTAGTATTAATTACGGACTTCGTTATAGCAGTTTTACCCAATTGGGAGCTTATACTAAGTATACTGAAGATGAGTTTGGAAACCGCACCGATAGTACAGTATATGGCAAAGGTGAAAATGTAAAAACTTATGGTGGATTGGAACCTAGAATAACAGCCAGGTATAGTCTCTCGGATGAAACTTCGCTTAAAGCATCTGTAAGCCGAAACCTGCAATACATACACCTTGTAAGCAATAGCGGAACTACCTTGCCTACAGATATTTGGGTGCCGAGTACGCTCAATGTACAGCCCCAAAAAAGCTGGCAGTATGCTGCAGGGTTTTTCAAAAATTTTAATGCAAAAACCTGGGAAACTTCTATAGAAGTCTATTATAAAAGAATGGATAACCAGATAGAGTACCGCGAAGGGTATACTCCTAATACACTCAAGGATACAGAAGAGGAATTTGTTTTTGGCAAAGGATGGAGCTATGGTACAGAATTATTTATCAATAAGCTTCGTGGAAGATTTACAGGATGGATAGGGTACACCCTTAGCTGGACGAATAGAAAATTTGCTGCGCTTAATGCCGGGGAGACCTACCCGGCGAAGTATGATCGCAGGCACGATATGAGTGTGGTAGGAATTTATGACCTTAATAAAAAATGGAAATTCTCCGCCACATTTGTGTACGGAACTGGTAATGCCGCAACTATACCGCAAAGATTTTATATTGTAGGAGGGGTTCTCTCACAGGAGTACAGTGCTATAAACCAATATAGACTGCCTGCCTATCACCGATTGGATCTTGCCGCTATCCTTACCCCTAAGAAGAATGCAAACAGAAAGTGGAAAACAGAATGGGTTTTTAGTGTGTATAATGCTTATAGCAGGCAAAATCCTTATTTCATTTATTTTGACCAATCTGGAAATCCTTATGATGGAAGTTTGACCGTTCAGGCAAAGCAGGTGTCGCTTTTTCCTATAATTCCTTCAGTGACCTGGAATTTTAAGTTCTAGGCTCTCGAAATTATAATTCATAAATTATTTATCTTGAATGCTTTCGTTTTGATTCGTTGCTTATGGGTTAATCCTTCGTTACCTTAAATTTCAAATTCTGACTCCTGAAATGTAAATTGTCAGTAAAACTTACGTTTTCATAGTCATCAATTTTGTCAAGCTCCAACATAGTTACATTCTCACTGTCAAAATACTTATACATGGGATTATATTTTGCGCCATATTTTATGTCTTTCCAGGTATAACCCGTTCTGGCTACCACCATATTACTGAAGCCCTCATCAAAACCCTTTACACTCACAATAAATTGAGTTCTTGCGTTGTCAATTTCTTCCTTTGTTAAACCATACAATGGACTATCATCTTCTATGGGATGTACGACAGTCCAGTTTAGTGCAAGCGACATGATTTTGTCTATAGACAGAGGCAGCGGATAAAATTTATTCTTCATAACGCCATCTTCCATAGCACTCATGCTAAGCGTAACGGTAACGTGCAGGTCAGATATACTATTCTTTTTTGTAGGCGCCAGTCTAAACATCAATGCCTTCCCTCCTCTGAAAGGAGCAATTAGAGCCGTTTCGCTAAACTGTAGATAAGCCTTAGGTCTCGTAAACCGGCCATAAAGTAAACCGGTGATTATGGCCAGTGTCATTATGCCAATGAGGGCTTCAAAAGATGCAACAACATTTGCTGGCAATCCAATAGGACTGATGCGACCGTACCCAACAGTAGTGAGGGTTTGTGCACTAAAAAAGTACGCCTCAAGAAAATTCTGATAGAAATCACCCATAATTACACCTTCCAGGTGATCTATGCCTAATACCATGTAAATAACGGCAAAAACAAAATTTAGTAAGGTGTAAAAAGTAAAGATAATAGTGAAGAATTTCCATGCTTTAAGGTCTAGCATTGAGTGATATATGCTAAACCTTTTCCATGAGCTGATTCCACTTATTGAGACATTCGCTTTACCGTCCCGATTTATAAATCGCTCTCCGGTATGATTTTTATCTTCAGCAAACCCGGTATTGGGTATAGAATGAGTACTGTATATTCCTTTACGTCTTGGCATTGTGTGTGTAAAATAAGAAAGTTATCTGATATAGAATATCAGATATGAAATCAGACAAGCCTCCTGAAATAATGTAACTAGCTTACTGGATAACTCTATCTTTACAGATAACTACTTCCTGGTAAGCAAAATTCCTCCACTCCTGGTAAGATCTGAGGTTACTCTTACTTCGTGGCGCTTATCCCCATCATAAAGGATCATAAGTGCTGTATTGGGCGGAATTGTGCCTAAGTTTTCAGCAAACATTACTAATGTAGCAGACTCTGTGTCCTCGGGCATACTTATAGTTAGGTGCAGTGGTTTGTCTGAAAGGCGCTGTCTGCAGAGGATCAGCTTTTTATTAAAATATAGAGATACACTATCCCCATCTATTTCTCCATTATCATACAACTCAAGACTAACTACTCTATTCTTAACGGAAATATACTGTACGATATTCTCTTGTCTTAAACTTGCTGTGCTGGCAACGGCATTTCCCTGCTGAAAGCTATACAATATCGTAGTTGATTCTAATAATGAAGAGTGTGAAGGCATATTAATGACCTTTTGAGAAGAAGAACCTTGGTTAGCAAATGAGGCATTTGTTTCCGGATTGTTTTCAACTGGCTTACTTGCCTGCGTATGTCGTTTTACAGGTTCTTCTGCCTTGGCTATATCTTCCTTTTTAGTAAGCGAAGGATATAAACTTGCAAGAGTGCGGCGGTGAAGTGTAGTGCTTCCATAGCTTGTCATCCCATCCCGGCTTTTTGTACTTACCCAGGTACCCCGAAGCGTTTTAACACTATACGGACTGTAAGACAAAGTATGTTCTTGGAAATAATTGTCTATATCTTCTGGCACATTTGATTTAATTCTTGCCACTTCCCTTATTAATACAGTATGCTCTTGCCTATTAACAACTCCGGTAATTTTACATATTGTATAGTATTTTTTGCCCATGCTGTAGAAGTACGTATAGGCTGTACCACTTATCTGAGATCCGTGGCATTGAATATCCACCACGTATTCACATGTATTCTCAGTCGTTGTAAAAACAGAAGACTGCTTGTCTACAAACTCGCCCTTCCACTGACCGGTAAGATCTTGCCCTTGCACGGTGTTACAAACAAGACCCACAACAATATAGCAAAGTAAAAATCGCATCAAATAGATTGGTAGATTGATAGTCCACAAAATAAGCACTTTAATTTTTGTTATTAATGCAGTATATGCACTATTCTTTAAAGACTTCGTTAAATTTGCCTTTTTGCACCCAATAATGTGTGTTAGAAGTATAAAGTATATGATAAAGATTACACTGCCGGATGGCTCTATAAGAGAATACGAAGCCGGTGCTACTGCGCACGATGTGGCTATGAGCATAAGCGAAGGACTTGCCAGAAATGTACTGGTAGCTAAAGTAAATGACAAGATTGTAGACAGTAATTTGCCTATATCGGAAGATTCTACGGTACAACTTATCACCTGGAATGATAACGAAGGGAAGTCTACCTTCTGGCACTCTACCGCTCATCTTATGGCGGAAGCAATAGAAGGCATTTATCCTGGCGTAAAATTTTGGGTCGGACCTGCTGTGGAGCAGGGCTTCTATTATGATGTAGATATGGGTGAGCACACCCTTACAGATGAGGGACTGCTAGCCGTAGAAGCAAAAATGAAGGAACTTGCCAAGCAGAAAAATGCCTATCAGCGACAAGCTATATCTAAGCAGGAAGCTATAAATATGTTTACACAGAAAGGTGATGAATATAAGCTAGACCTTCTTGAAAACCTGGAAGACGGACAAATAACACTCTATACACAGGGAGCATTTACAGATTTGTGCCGTGGTCCACACATACCGCACACTGGCTTTATAAAAGCGCTCAAACTTACAAGTCTGGCTGGCGCTTACTGGAAAGGAGATGAAAAAAATAAACAGCTTACCCGCGTGTACGGTGTAAGTTTTCCTAATCCTAAAGACCTTACTGCCTACCTGGAAATGGTGGAAGAGGCCAAAAAAAGAGACCACAGAAAATTAGGAAAGGAATTGGGTATCTACACAATGGATGATGATGTAGGACAGGGTTTACCGCTTTGGTTGCCCAATGGAACTGTTATTATAGAAGAACTTGAAAACCTTGCTAAAGAGACAGAAACTGCGGCAGGATATAAGCGGGTAGTGACGCCGCATATTGCAAAAGAAAATTTATACCTCACCAGCGGGCACTTACCTTACTATGCAGATAGTATGTATCCACCTATGGAATTAGACGGCACGAAATACTATCTAAAGGCGATGAATTGTCCTCATCATCATAAAATTTTTGATGCAGAACCCAAGACATATAAGGATCTTCCCTACCGTATAGCGGAGTATGGTACTTGCTATCGCTATGAGCAGAGTGGAGAATTATTTGGGCTGATGCGTGTTCGTTGCCTTCACATGAATGATGCTCATATTTATTGTAGTAAAGAGCAATTTGCAGCTGAGTTTAAGGCAGTGAATGACATGTATCAGAAGTACTTTAAGATCTTTGGAATAGATAAGTATGTCATGCGGCTGTCCCTACATGACCCTGCAAAACTGGGAGAGAAGTATGTAAATGAGCCGGAACTATGGTTGCAAACAGAGGAACTTGTGCGTAATGTACTTATAGAACATGACGTGCCCTTTGTAGAGGTAAAAGGCGAAGGCGCATTTTACGGGCCAAAAATAGACGTACAAATTTGGAGTGCTATTGGCAGAGAATTTACCTTGGCTACTAATCAGGTAGACTTTGCACAAGGCCGCAGTTTTAATTTGAGTTATACCACAAAAGATAATAGTACTGATGTGCCTTTGATAATACATCGTGCTCCATTGGGTACGCATGAGCGCTTTATAGGCTTCTTGCTGGAGCATTATGCTGGTAAATTTCCTACCTGGTTGTCGCCTGTACAAGTAAAAATATTGCCTATAAGTGATAAATTCATGGCTTATGCAGAGGAGACTCTGCATAAGCTTCGAAGCGAAGGCATAAGAGTGGAAATAGACGATAGGAGCGAGAAAATAGGTAAAAAAATAAGAGATACAGAGTTGGCTCGTGTCCCGTATATGCTCATAATAGGAGAGAAAGAAGTAGAGCAGCAAGAGGTGAGCGTGCGCAGACAAGGAGCAGGGGACAAGGGTGCTGTGCCTATTCAGGATTTTATTTCTGACATAAAAACAGAAATAAAAGAAAGGCAGGGAATTTGATACCAATAAATTACATTATTTTCACGCTTTGTAAACAATTAAAAATTTGGAGTAAGTTCCAAAACAAAATCACGAAAAGCCTGGTAGCAGGCTATTGTAAATTTAAACCCATATATGGCATACCCCAGAAGGCCCCGCGGAACCTTTAATCCACGATTTAAAAAAGAACAACAACAAGCACACCGTACAAATCACATGATTAAGGTACCGGAAGTAAGACTAATAGGTGAAAACCTGGAACCCGGTATTTACAGCCTTATAGAAGCGACTAAAATAGCCAAAGAACAATCGCTTGATTTGGTAGAAATCTCTCCCGGGGCTAAACCTCCTGTTTGTCGTATTATAGACTACAACAAATTCCTCTACGAAGAAAAGAAGAAGAAGAAGGAAATGAAAGCCAAAGCTAAAACAAGTGAGGTAAAAGAAATTCGTTTTACACCTAATACCGATGATCATGATTTTGAATTTAAAGTAAAACATGCAGAGAAGTTTCTGAAAGAAGGGGACAAGGTGAAAGCCCACGTCCAGTTTAAAGGAAGAGCCATCATGTTTAAAGAACGAGGTGAGCTACTACTTCTAAAATTTGCAGATAGTCTTAAAGATGTTGGTGCTCTGGAAAGTATGCCACGCATGGAAGGTAAGCGCATGTTAGTAATGTTTGCCCCTAAAGCACAGACCAAAAAGAAAGGGAATGAGCTGGGTAAATTGCATAAGGACGATAAGATGACGCCAGAGGAAGTAGCTCAGGCAGAAGAATCTGTCGGAGGAAAGAAAGAAGATTAGAATCTACAATTATATTTAAAAAAAAAGAGGGCGGTTTGTCCTCTTTTTTTATGGGGGTTTATTTTCTAGCGTGTTTTTTCTAAGCAGTTTTTACTGTAGGTAGAGTTCACGCAGCGCTCTACGGTTTGGCAAATAAATAGAAGACTCTAGTAGCGTAAAACAGTATTCTATAAGTTCGGTTTATCCTCTCGTATATCCAAGCTTTTCCTCCAGCGAATCTGGCAACTTTGGTAACAGTCTTCTATCAATAAGGAAGCTATTGAGCTGGGCTATTTCTTTAAAAATGTAGTGCTTTTCCATGGCACCTTGCAGGTATCCAGCACCGCTACTGCCTCCTGTGCCTATGCGGGTTCCTATCATTCTACGTACCATATTAATGTGCCGGTACCGCCAGTTACCCAGTTGGTTATCTAGTTCCAGCAAAGTTTCCAGTAATTGAAATGGTAGTTCCAGCATGGGATAGCCGCGATACAGAAATATAAATAGGGCAGAGCGGCAGGCTGTGGGAGAAAGTGACCTCTCTGTATTGTTGTCAGTACCGTTAAAAATGTTTTCGTAAAAAGCTTTATTACGCTCTTCTCCTTCCGCTAAGCTATTATTATAGATTTCCCGATAAGTGCTCCAGAAACCATTTGTGCCCCCGTAGTCTTCCGACTCTTCATTAGTAAATGGCATGCGCTCCAGCCAATTATTTATCAGTTGCAATAAAGAAGAATTTCCTTCAGAATTTTTTATCGTTTCTATATCTTCTGGTCGTAGCTGTTTGATGTAATAATCCTGGCCGTGACGCTGTTCATATTGTAACCCCAGCTTACTTTCTATAAGCTTGAACTGCCAACTTTGAAACCCGCTTGCCGGTCTGAGCATATCTCTGAAATCAAGAAAGTCGAGCGGAGTCATAGTTTCTATAATATCTATCTGGCTTACCAGAACACGTAATATAGTGACACATCTTTTTAGGCGATGCACTACAGTCTGAAGGTCAGCAGAGTTGTCTTCTATCTGTGGTTTATTAAAGATGGTTAAGGCAGAATCCAGTTCAAAAAGAATTTGTTTAAACCACAACTCATAAGCCTGATGTATAATTATAAACAGCATTTCGTCGTGGGCAACTTCTTTACCCTCCCTTCCACTTTCCGGGAATTGTGCTCCTATTATTTTATCAAGTTGAAGGTAATCTTTGTAATAGACCGGTGCTTTTTCTGACATTACTTCTGGCAATTTAGTAGCTGCCAAAGTTATGGAAATAGGAGTTGTAGCATCGTAGTGATTTACCGTATAAGTAAAGAAGTCCCTTTAAGAAACTGAGGGAGATTAGTTTCTAAGTTTACATATTTCAGCATCCACACATAAGCACCTGCAGATGCGGGCTGCCCCTTATATGTTCCGTCCCACTTATTAAGGTTAGAGTTACCGGTAAAAACCCGGTTGCCAAAGCGATCAAATACAGAAAATTGTATGTCTGTTGCACTGTATGCCCCTAGTGGGTAAAGGAAATCATTGAGCCCGTCGCCGTTAGGTGTAAATGCAGTGGGCACTGCAACAAAACAGCTAAAAACCACCTTTATGTTTTTTATTATCGTGTCCTTGCAATTGTAATCATTAGTAACGATAAGTTGTGGCCTGGCAAAATAATCTGACCTATTGTTAGCCATATACAACTGTGTCGGTGGGTCTTTTAAATTGCTCGATTGACCATTGCCAAAATTCCAGTTATAATTAACAATTCTGCCTACAGTTGTATTGGTAAATGTTGCAGGCTTATCCGGACAAATAAGCGGAGTTACATCAAAGTTGGCTTCTACCAGGTTATCAAAGAAAATAGACTGGCTACTGGTGTCCTTACAAATCCCATTGCTTACAGTAAGAAAGGCGTTTTTAATCCTATAGTCTGTATAGCGAACAACAGGGTTTTGCTCCGTTCTGTTTGTGGAACTCCTGTCAAAATTCCATATCCAGCTTTTTATATTATTACCTCCCTGATGATTATATTGCACTACGTTTTCTGCACAGCCTAGAATTATACTGTAAGTAAAATCTGCATTCACGGTATCTGATGCCATTACTGACACAAAGCTTCCGGCTGGTGTAACTTCTCCGCAATTGCCTACAACTGTACTTCCATCACTTCCTACTACTAAAGTAACCCGGTACAGACCACCTGTTTGAATTTTTTTGTTAAGTGCAATTTTTATTTTTTTACTCAAACCATTTACGCAGTTTATGCCATTTGCCCCTGTGATCGTAAGTGATTCAGGTCCGGAGATCATAAAATCACTACCATCTGCGGCTATGGAGTTACAGCGTATTTCTTTTGTGAAAACTAAAATCAGGCTATCGGGCTCGCAGGCGACAGGCACAATACTGTCCATGGGAATAGGTAAAATAGCTGTTACTATAAATGTGAGCGAGTCTCCTACCGGAATCTGCCGATCACAATTATCCAGGATTGTATTGGCATCGCTACCAGCTTTCGCTTTTATGGTATAAGTGCCGGGAGGCAAGGGATTACTAAGACTAAGCACCAATGATTTTGTGTCAAAAGAAGATGAACAAGAAGTGCTACTGGCACCCGTAATTGTAGCTGCAGATGTATTTATACTAAAGTCAGATCCATTGGTTGCGACGGAACTGCACTTCATATCCTTGTTTAATGTTATTCTTATTTCTGACGCATCGCAGGGGATAGTAGCACTATCCAGTAAAGGAAGTTTTGGGTCGGTGATGATTGCGGTACCTCCAGAAAAATTTAGGTCATAACCACTCTGACTATCTGTGAAGTGACTAATAAGCAGAATATAAGTATGCCCAAGTATCAAATTGGGCGATTGAGCAAAACGAGGTCTATTATCCGAAGGGATAGAAGCACATTGAATGTAGTTTACTCCGCTGGAACTAGCACCCGTAGTTCCATAACTGCCGCTCCAATTACCGGTAACAATAATATTTCTGTTAGTAAACACATCACCGGCAGGAAGACCAGTTATATCGTACAACTGCCAATCATAATCATCACCAAGATCCTTTGGTGTTATCACAAAACTTAAAGTACCTGCCTGATAACAGGTAAATCTGTACCAGAATGGGTTTTTATTTGCATAATCCGCGCCGTCCTGGCAGCCTGGTACAAAGAGGTCTTGTGTGCGACAAATGGGCACATTGTTTTGTGTAAATGTAGATGTGCCACATACAGGGAATGCCGTCTCCGGAGTTTGCCCCAGCGTTGTGCAGGGCTGCGCCAAAGCAACAGACGAAAAAGTTGCAATAAGAAATAAAACAATTAAATGCTTGCACATATATCCTGTAAATATACTGATAGAGGAGAAAATGATAACAAATGTTGCATTGATAAAGAAGCTTTAACAATAATAACGCAGAGAAAGTCACGTTTTAGAGCAACCAAGGTTTTATTGTGTTAGCACCTGTAAGTAATTTGATTGGAATCTTCTCGGTCAACAGTTCTTTTGTAGATACTTTTTATTTACATTTCTTTGTAAACCTGTTTCAGAAGTCTATAAATTAGTTTTTGATTTCCTTTAGGTATAAGTCATCAATTTTATTTTTCTATAATTAAACCTATTCATGGTTGTATCTATTCAAGGTGTAGAAGGTAGTTTTCATCAGGCGGCAGC
The DNA here is from genome assembly GCA_037968795.1 of Ferruginibacter sp. Lineage (GTDB taxonomy): Bacteria > Bacteroidota > Bacteroidia > Chitinophagales > Chitinophagaceae > Ferruginibacter. Next base: position 22,401 of record JBBKWE010000240.1, on the reverse strand, counting down.
CATCAAATTTTTTGGTAAAAAAGTAAAAGTACATTGTTGCAACACTTTTGAAAATCTGGTACAGACTGTGCGTAATGGCGAAGTAGATGCCGGAATTATGGCAATAGAAAACTCGCTTGCAGGAAGCCTTCTACCAAATTATAAAATGATCTTAGAGAGTGACCTGCAGATAACGGGAGAAAACTACTTGCATATTTCGCAAAATCTTTTGGTAAATAAAAATGTAGAATTAGAAGATATTAAAGAAGTACACTCTCATTACATGGCTATTTTACAGTCTATAGATTTTCTTAATCAGTACCACTGGAAGATGGTAGAAACGGAGGATACTGCCCTTAGCGCAAAACACATTCATCAGTATAAAAGCAAACACATTGCCGGTATAGGAAGCAAACTGGCTGCGGAATTGTACGAACTTAAAGTTTTGGCAGCAGATATTCAGACGAATAAGAAAAACTATACCCGGTTTTTAATCGTAGAGAAAAGGACCGACAGTCTGGTCATTCCTAATGCTAATAAGGCTTCTATCCATTTTCACGCAGATCATAAAAAAGGAAGTCTTGCAAAACTACTTACTGTAATTGCTAAGCATGATATTAACCTTAGCAAACTGCAAAGCATACCTATACCGGGTAGCAAGTTTAATTATTCTTTTCACGCAGATTTGGAGTTTGAGGAAAATATCTATTTCGTAAATGCTATGTATAAGATCAAATTTATGATTACCAATTTGACAATACTGGGAGTTTATCAGAGAGGGAAGTTGCCGTAGGGGGAATCAATAATTACCCTCAACTCCCAATCTTCCCCTTTATTTCCTGTAATTTCAACAATGCTTCTACCGGCGTAAGTCTGTTTATATCCACTTCATTGAGAGCTGTCCTTATTTCCTCGAATGTAATAGAGTAGGCATCAAAAATGCTCAATTGAAGCTTGGGGTCATTTAGATTTTTCACTTTATTCTCTATGGTATCTGCTCCGTTTTCCTTGCTTGCTTCTAGCTGCTCCAGGATTTCATTAGCTCTGTTTATAAGAGAGGCTGGCATGCCCGCCATGCGGGCTACGTGTATACCAAAGCTGTGGGTGCTTCCACCTTTTGCCAGTTTGCGTAAAAAAATGATTTTATTGCCAACTTCTTTATTCGTGATGTGAAAGTTTTTTATGCGGTCAAACTTATTCTCCAGCTCATTCATTTCATGATAGTGTGTGGCAAACAGGGTCTTTGGCGTATGTGGACTTTCGTGCAAAAATTCTGCAATACTCCAGGCGATAGAAATACCGTCGTAAGTACTTGTTCCTCTTCCAATTTCATCTAAAATAATGAGGCTTCGACTTGTAAGATTATTTATGATGCTAGCCGTTTCATTCATCTCCACCATAAAGGTACTCTCGCCACCACTTATATTATCGCTTGCGCCTACGCGGGTAAATATCTTGTCTGTCAAAGGAATCTTAGCAGTTTTTGCCGGTACAAAACTGCCCATGTGCGCCATCAGTGTTAGCAGCGCCGTTTGCCTGAGCAAGGCGCTTTTCCCACTCATATTTGGCCCGGTAAGAATAATAAGTTGCTGTGTACTTGCATTGAGCATTATATCATTACTAATATAAGCCTCGCCCGTAGGTAAGTTTTTTTCTATAACAGGGTGGCGGCTTTCTGTAATTAGCAGTTCGTCTCCATCGTGCAGTTTTGGTTTGCAATATTTGCTTTTTATAGCATTCTCTGCAAAACAAAGCAGGCAATCAAGAATGGCTACAATCTTCGCATTGGCCTGCATCGGTTGTATGTAATCTTGTAGCTCTGTGAGTAAAGCTTCAAAAATATTGTACTCTATAGCCTGTATTTTTTCCTCTGCTCCCAGTATTTTTTCCTCGTATTCTTTTAACTCCGGCGTTATATATCGTTCTGCAGTGGTTAGCGTTTGCTTGCGTATCCAATTTGCCGGCACTTTGTCTTTATGAGCATGCGTTACCTCCAGGTAGTAACCATATACATTATTGAAACCTATTTTAAGGGAGGTAATTCCTGTAGCCTGTATTTCTTTTTGCTGCATGGCCACCAGGTAACTTTTCCCCTCCTTGGCCAGGGAGCGTAATTCGTCTAGTTGCTCATCTACGCCTGCTGCTATTACGCCACCTTTCTGCACCAGCACAGGAGGGTTTTCTTGTAAATGAGTTTGTATCTTTTGTACAATGAGTGGACAACCATTAAGCAACCCGCCGGCTTTTTGCAAATAGGGTTCAGAAGAATTATTGCAAATATTTTTTATGGCTTCACTTTCAATAAGCCCTTTCGCAATTTGTAGAACCTCCCGAGGGTTTATTTTCTTCAAAGGGACTTTCGCTGCCAGCCTTTCTATATCTCCTGCTTGTTTCACATGCTGCACAAGTACTGCTCTTGTATTTGTTTCCTTTATAAAATATTCTACCGTATTTAGCCGCTCATTTATACTGCTGATGTCACAAAGCGGCATAAGCAACCATCTTCGTAAAAGCCTTGCGCCCATTGGGCTTACGGTGTTGTCTATAGTCGAAATCAGGCTGTCGTCTGTTCCATTGCCAAGGAGTTCCAGGTTGCGAATGGTAAATCTATCCATCCATAAATGATCTGCTTTATTTATTCTTTGCAAACTACTTACATGCTGCAGGTTTGGGTGCTCCGTATCTTTTAAATAATGTAAAATAGCACCACAGGCTATGATACCTTGTTTCATATCTTCTACTCCAAAACCTTTGAGACTATGCGTGCCAAAATGTTTGAGTAGGTTTTCTTCTGAATAAGCTGGCGTAAATACCCAGTCTTCTAATGTGTAAGTGAAAAACGAAAGTCCAAAACTTTCTTTAAATCGTTTTTGATTTTGTCTGCAAAAAATAACCTCTGCCGGTTGCAGGCTTTGCAAAAGTTTATCACAATATTCTTCATCACCCTCGGCAATAAAAAACTCTCCGGTGCTTATATCCAGGAAAGAGATTCCAAGGTTCTCCGTTGTAGTATTTTTCTCCGCGAAATGCACCGCCGCAAGGAAATTATTACTGTCGTGCTCCAGCAGTTTATCGCTTGTAGCTACGCCGGGAGTAATGAGCTCTGTAACCCCACGCTTTACTATTCCTTTTGCCTGCTTAGGGTCTTCCAGTTGGTCGCATATGGCTACGCGATAGCCGGCTTTTACGAGTTTATGCAGATAGGTGTCCAGCGAGTGATAAGGGAATCCTGCCAGCTCTAGTTTTTCACCGCCATTATTTCTGTTGGTAAGCGTTATGCCCAGCACCTTGGCCGTTTTGATGGCATCTTCTCCAAAAGTCTCATAAAAATCGCCCACTCTAAATAGCAATATCGCATCAGGGTATTTAGCCTTGATGGCATTGTGTTGCTTCATAAGTGGGGTTACGCCCTTTGCTTTTGCCATGTCGGCACAAATTTAAGGGAATAGGTTTGTTGTGTAAATGAAAAGAAGTATGTGCAGGTCACGAACACTTAAAAGTCAAACATGCTGCTACATTTTTTCTTCGAAGCCCAGCGAGTCGATATTTTGGTAGAAAAGAGCTACAGCATTTTTTCAAAGTGCTTTAAGGGCGATTTTTTACCGAGGCATATATAGACTCCTAAAGAAAACTAATTCGCAAAAAAATACCGGGTATGTCTTCTCGTAAAAAATAAAATTGTTCATTTAAAATTAACCCTCTACATTTACGCTCAACGAATGAATAAAAATCAAACATACAACTGGCAGTTTAACGCTTACTATTATTTTAGTAAGATGCAGCCGCTTTGTATGTAATAGAATTATAAACTTTATAAAATACAACCCGGCTCACACGAGTCGGGTTTTTTAATGTAATGATGATAGAGATAGCACCGAGATTACAACAAACAGAAGAATATTATTTTTCTCGTAAGATGCGGGAAATTGCAGATCTGCGGGCTGCTGGAGTACCCGTCATTAATCTAGGCATAGGCAGCCCCGATCTTCAGCCGCACCCCAGCGTAGTAGAAGCGCTCGCTACAGAATCGGCGCTCCCACAAAATCACGGTTATCAATCTTACAAAGGGAGCGATATTCTCAGGGAAGCAATCGTAAGCTGGTACAAAAGCAATTATAATGTAAATCTTTCTGCCAGGGAGGAAGTGCTGCCCCTAATAGGTAGCAAAGAAGGCATCATGCATGTGTGCATGACCTACTTGTCTGAGACTAGTCTTGCGCTCTTTCCTAACCCCGGTTATCCTACTTATAATGCGGCAGCCAGCATCTCGGGTGCGGCTACTATTCCTTATGACCTGGTGGAAGAAAGTAATTGGCAACCCGATTTTTCCTTAGTACAAGAGCAAGTTGAGACCCACCGTAATAATTTTCCGGGAGCAAATGTTTTGATGTTCTTGAACTATCCACAAATGCCCACCGGAGTAAGGGGTAGTAAAGAATTATTTGCCACGTTTATTGATTTTGCCCGCATGCATAATATATTGCTGGTACATGACAATCCCTACAGCTTTATACTTACAAAAGAACCGCTGAGTATCTTTTCAGTGGCCGGTGCCATGGACGTAGCGATAGAGCTTAACTCCCTTAGCAAAAGTCATAATATGGCAGGCTGGCGGGTAGGAATGGTTTGTGGCCGGAAAGAGCACATTGACAATATTCTTCGTTTTAAAAGCAATATGGACAGCGGAATGTTTCTGCCTGTGCAGCTTGCTGCCGCCAAGGCATTGAGTTTGGGGCCAGAATGGAATGCTTCGCTCAATGAAGTTTATGCCAAAAGAAAAAGCTTAATTCAGGAATTTTTTAAGGCTATTAATTGCGAATTTGATGAAAACCAGGAAGGGCTTTTTGTGTGGGCTAGGGTGCCTGACAAGTATAAAGATGCCTACGAAGCCAGTGATGATCTACTTGCGACAGCCAATGTATTTATTACTCCCGGCGGAATTTTTGGCAGCATGGGCAATTCGTTTTTAAGAGCTAGTTTATGTGCCAATGAAGAAATTATAACAGAATGCATTAACCGAATAAAAGCGGTAAAGATATGAGTGAAGAAATTTTTAAATCAAGGCCTACAGCCGCTTTAATAGGACTGGGATTGATAGGCGGGAGCATGGCACTCGCCTGGAAGAAACACAATATAGTGCAGCATTGTATTGGTGTAGATGAAAATCCTGACCATGCAAAGCAGGCGCTGGAACTTAACCTTGTAGACGAGATTTTGCCTTTGGAAGAAGCGATAAATAAAGCAGATATAATCTTGCTCGCTGTTCCCGTGCAGGTGGTGGCTGCACTTTTACCAATAATCTTAGCTCAGGTAAAAAATCAAATTGTGCTCGATGTAGGAAGTACTAAAGCAAATATTTCTCACATTGCTTCTCTGCAAGAAAATAGAGGAAGGTTTGTAGCCACTCATCCAATGTGGGGGACAGAGCATACAGGCCCTGCTGCTGCTACGGTCTATGCTTTTACAGATAAGGCAGTGGTATTGTGCAACACAGGATCGTCAGACAAGGATGCGCTTTTATGGACAAGAGCAATGTATCAAACTATAGGAATGCACATCCTGGAAATGGAATCTAAGGCGCACGACCTGCATGCTGCTTACGTAAGTCATATATCGCACATTACTTCTTTTGCGCTGGCAAATACTGTTTTGGAAAAGGAAAGAGAAGAGTCTACCATTTTTGAAATGAGCAGCGGTGGTTTTGAAAGTACAGTACGACTGGCAAAAAGTAACCCCTCTATGTGGTTGCCTATCTTTATGCAAAACAGGGAAAATGTATTGGACGTGCTTAATGAACACATTACCCAACTAAAAAAATTTAAAAGCTGTCTTGAAAAAGAAAATGCAGAATATTTGCAGGAATTAATGGTGAGTGCTAATAGGATAAGGGAGATAATTTAATGTGCTTATGTGCTAAATTGTCCGCGATAATTATCGGGATAGTTAATGTGACGATTTGAAAATGAGTTTATTTGAAAATTTGAAATGTGCAAAATTCCATCAGGATAAACTTAGAGGATTCTCACTTCAATCAGGCTATGCGCCCAAGTAATAATTAATAATCAGTAATCAATAATAAATAGCTAAAAAGATTGAAAAAGATGAATAAAATCGTAGAAGAAATTTGGGCAAAAAGACCCTTGATTATAAGTGGTCCTTGTAGCGCAGAGACGGAAGAGCAGGTATTAGAAACTGCCACAAGGCTGGCGGCTACAGGACAAATAAATATGCTGCGAGCAGGTATATGGAAGCCGAGAACAAAGCCCGGTCTGTTTGAAGGAATAGGTACCGTAGGGCTACCATGGATGGCGGCCGCTAAGAAGGCAACCGGACTACCTTACACTGTAGAAGTAGCCACTGCTAAACACGTAGAAGATGCATTGCAGTTTGGGGCAGATGTACTGTGGATAGGAGCTCGCACCACCGTAAATCCATTTAGCGTACAAGAGATAGCCGATGCTGTAAAAGGTACAGATGTTCCGATCCTGGTAAAAAACCCTATGAATGCAGATATTGAATTGTGGAGTGGTGCTTTAGAGCGTTTTCAAAAAGCCGGAATAGAAAATGTAGGTATGATACACCGTGGTTTTGCTTCCTACGGTAATACAAAATATAGAAATGCGCCCATGTGGCATCTGCCTATAGAAATGAAAAGACGCAATCCGGAGATGCTTATGATCTGCGACCCTTCGCATATTTGTGGTAACAGAATTATGCTGCAGGATGTATCACAAAAGAGTATAGATCTTGACTTTGATGGTCTTATTATAGAGAGCCACATAGACCCCGACAATGCCTGGAGCGACGCAAAGCAGCAGATCACACCAGAAGTTTTGGGTAAGATGATAGGCGACCTCATCTGGAGGAAAGAGAAAACGAATGAAGAAGATTTTCTTTCTGCCCTGGCAAAGCTAAGAGAGCAAATAAACCAGGTAGATGATGAGCTAATGCTTTTAATAGGACAAAGAATGAAAATTGCGGATGAAATAGGCAGCTATAAAAAAGAAAATAAGATAACGATATTGCAGACTAATAGGTGGAATGAAATTCTGGATCATGCCACCAGCAAGGGACAGAAGCTGGGATTGAGTAAAGAATTTATAGTGAAATATTTTGATGCCATACATATGGAAAGTATTAATCATCAGAATAAAATAATGAATGATAATGGATAAAACCAGCAACGAAATCGTTTTGAATTTGCCGCATTGTGTAGTGCCTTATGTGCAGGATATTTCCTGGCGGCAGTATTTGAATGAAAAGGTAGAAGGCAATAAAATATTGTTCACAGATGAGAATATTTTTAGGCATCATAAAGAGAGTTTTGAGGGTTTTGCCACGATTGTAATTCCGCCTGGCGAGTCCTCAAAATCCCAGGAAAGAGTAGATGCCATCATTGCAGAAATGCTGGAAAAGGAAGTAGACAAAACCTATACCCTCGTGGCCATTGGTGGCGGAGTGGTTACAGACATTGCAGGGTATGTTGCCAGTATTTATAAGAGAGGCATTGGATTAGTGCAAGTACCTAGCTCTATCTTAGCAATGGTAGATGCGGCCATAGGCGGTAAAAATGGCGTCAACGTGGGTCAGTACAAAAATATGGTGGGAACTACCTACCAGCCTGCCGCAGTAATTTATGATTTTAGTTTACTAAAAACCTTGCCCATAGCCGAATGGCGTAATGGATTTGCAGAGATTATAAAGCACGCTTGCATAAAAGACAAGGAATTATTTGATGAGCTGGTAAGCAACGAGCTTGCAGATTATATGGCTGATATCGAAAAAACAAAAATTCTTGTTCAGAGAAATGTAGCCATTAAAATAAAAGTTGTAGCAGAAGACGAACTGGAAACTGGTGATAGAAAGCTGCTCAATTTCGGTCATACCTTTGGCCATGCTATAGAAGCAAATTATGATCTGGCACATGGTGCAGCGATAAGTGTGGGAATGATAATGGCGGCAAGAATATCTGAAGAAATAATGGATTTTTACAGCACGGAATTGGATAAGCTACGCTTGCTTTTTCTGCAATATGGCCTTCCTATTGCGTACAAAATAGATAAAGAAAAAATCTGGAACTCTTTGCTTATGGATAAAAAACGCAGTAAAGATTCTATGAATTTTATACTACTTACTACTATAGGAAATGGGGTGGTACAACCTATAAGTTTGGTTCAATTAAAGGATTTACTAGAGCAAATATTATGAGTAAAAAAATGACAGTAAGGGTAAGGGCATTTAAAACAAAAGGAACAGTGTGTGCGCCGCACAGCAAAAGCGTAACACAAAGAGCTTACGCTCTGGCATTATTACACGTGGGAGAAACTTTAATAAAGGGAGCGGGAGAAAGTCATGATGATATTGCCGCTATGAGCATAATTAAAAAATTGGGAGCAGAGGTATCTATTGCTGAGAACGGGAGTATAAATATTACCGGCAGTAAAAAAATAACTTCCAGGAAAATTAATGCAGGAGAAAGCGGTCTGAGCCTACGAATGTTTACACCCATAGCAGCGCTTAGTAGCGATGCTATAACAATTACAGGGAAAGGCAGTTTGCGCACAAGACCGGTTCATTTCTTTGATGTGATACTTCCGCAGTTAGCTGTGGAAACCCAAACCGATAATGGTCATTTACCTATAATCGTAAGAGGTCCTCTTCAGCCGATAAATATTACTGTAGATGGATCACTAAGTTCTCAGTTTATTACTGGTCTATTAATTTCATTGGCCTCTGTAGCAAAAGAACCATTAACGCTCACTGTAAGTGATTTAAAAAGCAAGCCTTATATAGAGCTTACTTTGGATATGCTATCCAGGTTTGGGTACAATGTTTCTACTCATAATTATGAGACTTTTCAGATACTACCTAAAGCGGAATCTACAGAAAAAATAGATTTTGAAGTAGAGGCAGATTGGAGCGGTGCTGCATTTTTACTCGTGGCTGCAGCTATATCTGGTAAGGCTTTCATTAAAGGCTTGCGAGTAGATTCTTTTCAAGCGGACAAGGCTATTATAGATGTTTTGAAATCTGTTGGTGCAGAAATTAGTGTTTCCCCTAAAGGAATAAAAATAAAAAGAGCAGACCTCAATGCTTTCAATTTTGATGCGACGGATTGCCCCGATCTTTTCCCTCCGCTGGTAGCACTTGCCAGCTTTTGCAATGGAAAATCTACCATAAAAGGAGTGCATAGGTTAAAGCACAAAGAAAGTGACAGAGGTCAAACATTACAGGAAGAATTTGGGAAACTAGGGGTGCAAATAACGATGCATGGCGATGAAATGTATATTGTAGGGCAGCCGTATATTAATGGCGGTAAAGTACATTCTCACAATGATCATAGAATAGCCATGGCACTGGCGGTATCTGCTAGTCGTAGCATTGGAAATGTAGTAATAGGCGATGCACAAGCCATAAATAAATCATATCCGGATTTTTTCAAAGATTTGAAAAAAATAGGAGGGAAGCTAAAAATTAAAAACAAGTAAGCGTGAATACATTTGGCAATATATTTAAAGTACACATTTTTGGAGAGTCACACGGGCCTTATGTGGGTATTACAATTGATGGCTGTAAGCCGGGAATAACTTTATCTGTTGAAGATTTTACAGAAGACATGGATCGCAGAAAAGGTGGTGTGCAAAAAGGCACAACGCCAAGAAAGGAAGCGGACGAACCCATTTTTATTTCGGGGCACTTTAATGGATTTACTACTGGTGCACCACTTACTATTTTATTTGGAAATGCAAATACCCGTTCCGGCGATTATGAGAAGCAAAGAGAAACACCAAGGCCTGGTCATGCAGATTTTGTAGCAAATGAAAAGTTTAAAGGTTTTGAAGATTACAGAGGCGGCGGGCATTTTAGCGGCAGGCTCACCGTGTGCCTTGTAGCAGCGGGAGTGGTAGCAAGAAAAATGATAGCGTCAGAATTTGAATCTGTAAAAACCAGCGCTGATATTTTAGAAATAGGCGGAGAAGTGGATTTAGAAATAGGCTTACAAAAAGCGATAGACGAAAAAGATAGCATTGGCGGCATAGTAGAATGTAGGGTAGGCGGATTGCCAATCGGGCTGGGCGAGCCATTCTTTGCATCTATAGAATCACAATTAAGTGCGGCGGTATTTAGTATTCCCGCCATAAAGGGGATTGAGTTTGGAGCTGGCTTTGCCGCTGCCAAAATGTATGGAAGCGATCACAATGATCAGCAATTAACCGCCGTGGGAGACACTACTACAAATAATGCAGGAGGAATTGTAGGAGGAATAAGTAATGGAAACGAAATGGTATTTAGAGTAGTAGTAAAGCCTACAAGCAGTACACCCAAGCTACAGGAAACCTATAATAACGCCAGCGAAAAAGTGGAGACTTTTTCTGTGAAAGGCCGCCATGATTTATGCATAGCCCTGCGGGTACCTGTGGTGCTGGAAGCCGTAACTAATATCGTGCTTGCAGATCTGGTGATGATGCGCAAGGCGAGAGGATAGTTTTTTTATCTCAATAATATATTATGGAAGACTATTTTGAAGATATTATTTACTCCGCCGATGATATTCTACGTAAGCCGCTTTCAAAAGGGGAATATGAAAACTGCAGTTTTAATCAATGTGACCTGTCCGATCATGACTTATCTGATTGTAAGTTTATGGAATGCATATTCACAGGTTGTAATTTAAGTTTGGCAAATATCACGGACACTGCCTTCCAAGATGTTCGCTTTGTAGATTGTAAAATGCTGGGTTTGCAGTTTGATACCTGTAACAACTTTGGGCTATCAATTTCATTCATAGGTTGTCAGCTCAATCATTCTACATTTCATTCCTTAAAAATAAGTAAGATTGTTTTTGAGAACTGCGAACTAGAGGGAGTTGATTATTCGGAGACTGATCTTAGCAGCGCAATATTTGATAACTGCAATTTGCTTAATGCCGTTTTTGATCATACTATATTGGAGAAGGCAGACTTCCGAAGTGCATATAATTTTTCCCTTGATCCCGAGACAAACCGTGTAAAAAAAGCGAAATTTTCCGCTGCGGGTTTAGCTGGCTTGCTGGTGAAATATAATTTAGAAATTGAATAAACCAAAATATTTAAAAAGGAGATGGACAGCACCTCCTTTTTAAACCCTTCAAATGTGTCAGAAAACCCGCTAGATTCATTCTAATCCATTACTTTGATAAATTTATCGTAGTCGAAGCAGTGGAAGTCAGGGTAGTTTCTCCTTTAAATAATTGAAAGTCTGAGGCCGTGAGTATCCTAATGTACATCGTATCTGGTCTGGCTATTGGGGAAATGAAAATTAGAGTATCGTTCCCCCTAAGCTGATAATTCAAACTATAAGTTGAAGTATTTCTTTTTACATCCACAGTATTATCTGTATTAAATTGGTAGTAGTCCCCAGGAAGTCCATCTACTTTATCATAATAAGATGTGCCGGTAGTAGAACCCTGGTCTATCTGGTTAACGAAGGTCCATTTGTACTGGATTTTCTGCAGGGTAGTTAGTGTTGTTGTACTATCTTTTTTGCAGGAAATAAACGCAACTGCAAATACGGCAAAAAGAAACCCGAGGGAGAATATTTTTTTCATGTCAATTATAATTAGCTAATTTATGTTGAGCACTAAAAAAACGTGCCAAATGCATATTTATTTATTCTTCTATAAAGTATTAACATGTAGTTATACAACCTGGGAGAAAAGCAACACTATACAGGTTTTAAAATGATATTACATTCATCCACTTCAATGTAAACATGATAAAATAGTTTTACTGTCCTATAGAAACTAGAAAGGAGACAGCATTTCCGGTAGCAGCTTTACTTACGTCCGATAGCAACTTATTTAATTTTTTACCATTGTTATTGTGCAATAAATACATAACTCCATCAAAAACTAACAAAACGGCACCTTGCAGCATAATGCTTCTGCCATACCCGTTCAACTTATCAGTATTTTTGCTCGTATTCTTAGCTCTTTCCTTTACATAAGCACCGCCTGCAATGTAAGCAAGGTCTAGACCGGCATTAAATAGAAATAATTTTTCCACGCCTTGCTGTTTGTTTATTGATTCTGCTAATGATAGCTTGCCTTCTTTTTTCGCGGTTAGAACCCCTATACCTACTATACCCAATGTTACGCCATTCCAGATGGCATTCATTTCATGGAAATATTTTGTACTGCCGGAAGTGTTGTTTGCTGCTATGGTACCGTATGCAATATTTGCAGCAGCGAAACCACTGAGAATTTTGATACCCGTTTTGGAAAGATGATTTCTCCTGCTATCAATATCCGACAGTGAGTTTTGCTGTGCTACAATTGGTGAGGTAAGGAGGATTATCAGGAAGACAAAAAGGTATTTCATTCGTTTAGATTTAATGTTTGCTCAATGGCATGCCCAATAAACGAACAGTCTCCACTATTAGTTCAAATTACTCAAATTGGAGTGTCCTCTATTTCACAGGGTCTACGGCTTAGTCTAAGAATTTATAATTTGATTAAAAAAATACCATGATGCTATGTGCATCATGGTATCCTATTGCCAAATCACAACTATGGAAATATTAGTTCAATTGCTCTATTGATAATCTTGTATACTTTTCCTTTGAATTTTTTTCTACCACCATTACATACCCTTCTTTAGCCGGACCTATTAGCGTGTACGAACCATTCTTGTTAAGCGGGACAGTCCTCGTAATTTTTTTCTTTTGAGTATTGTATATGTAGGTGTTCTTGCTATCTCTACTTATAAGATAGTTACTCTTTCCATCTATATAAGATAAGTTATAACTACTCCTGTCAGCGGTAAGAAAATCTACAGAGAGCTTGCCTGCGTAGTTTCGCGAGCTTGCCATATCTATTTCATCTTGCTTGCTTAGATTGCCATTCGGAGTTAGTTTATATATGCTTTCATTTCCTATTTTAAATTTATTGAAACCCATCATTCCTTCCAGTGCCGGTACTACAATTGTAGGAAAAAGCACAATCGAAGTAACTATTCCGCCTATTCTTGGAGTCTGCTTTATTTGTTCGCTTACAAAAAATGTATTGCCTTCAAAATCGCGGTAGGCTGTCGTAAATAAATTATACTTTTTATCTTCTTTACTTCTTCCTTGCTTATTTATAGCCGGAGCAAGCGAACCATCCTTCCAGTACACGTATTTTTCATTCATACCTTTTTTTAGTGAAGAATCTACATCTATAGAGAATAAGCCCTGACTTTGAAATTTTGTTCTTGACTTTATTCTTTGGTCTATTTTATTAAAATTCTTATTGATGACCGTACCCGCTATAAATAATTTATTGGTAGCAGGATCTGGTTCAAAAGTTTTCACCCACAGCTGATTGCCTTGCTTGTCTACAAGGTTTTTTGTTTTCCCTTTTACACCATCTTTTGCATTTAATTCTATGAAGCTATAATCTCCGTAAGTGCTTTTGTCTGTCTTATACAACACGTAAATGCTGCTGCCGGCAGTATTAAGGTAATAACTTTCTGCTGCTGGCATAGTACTAGCCCAGGTATTTTTTCCATCTGCAGAATATAATAAAACCCTGTTTACATTCTCATCACCGTAGAAAAGCAAGAATCCTTTACCTTCCAGTACTTCCATCTGCATGCCTTTCTTGAGTTTAGTAGAGTAGCCATAAGAATAGTCCTTTGCTCTGCCGTACGGGTTTGTGTTGTAAAAGCTGCCCGAGTTAGAAACCGAAACGTTCTCAGTAGCTAAGATCTTACCGTCAAGATTAATAAATTGTAGCATTATAAAATCTTTTGATTCAATTTTATTTGCTTGTTTTAGCTTACTATATTCCTTCCCTAATTCTGTACTCTTCATATAGCCCAAGCAAAGTACATCCTGATCAAAGGTTACCGTTTCCAGGTTCAACCCTATTTCCCTGAAATTTACCACGCCTATATCATTTAGATTTTCATCCATGATCGTAAGCTTGTAGTTAAAAGAATCGGCATTCGCTTTCTCTAATTGTGAGAAAACTACGTAACCAATAACTGAATTATTAGAAAAGATTGTTTTGCTCTCAGAAGAAATGTCGTCATTTACTTCCTTAAAAACTTTAGACTGAGCATAACTAAGATTTACTGCAGACAAGACTGCAAAAAATAGAAAAATTTGTTTCATGTGTTTTTTAGTTTTGATTTTTGGCACATGGAATTAGCCTGATCAACATTTCGATTTGTATCTCTGATTGTATTGGCTCATTTCATGAATTAGTGTGGTATTTGTAAATAGAGAATTGTTTAAGTATTATTTGAACCTTTCCGCTACCTCAGCGTACATGCTATTTTGGTAATTTTTCATAAAATCTTTTGAGTAGTTTTCCTGCTCCCTGTTGCTTAGGTTTTCACTGGAAAGCAAGGCATTGAGGAAGGTTTTAAAAGCTTTGCTATCAGCAGAAGCCGTTGACCAAAATGATAACCCGCTCATGGTCTTTACAGTTTCTTTCAGTTTATCTGCAGGTATCTGTTCCATTAAAGTCTGCACCGTAAAGTAATCTTTGGAAATGCTTTCCTTTGGAACTACACCAATCGAGTTAAAGCGGTTTAGTTTCTTATCAGCATAACTAAGACCGGCAAAAATGTTGAATGTCATGGCGTCATACCACTGGTCCTTAGCACCATTGTCGCGAAGCAAAAGAATTCTAAAGAGAGCCGGTGTGAGGCTCATGTTGTCATAAAGGTTCCATACGATCATCTTGTCTGCCAGTTCTCTTATATCAGTAGGTATAGGGGTATAAGTAGCAGCTGTGGTGGTTAAAGATTTGGTCTGCTCATACCTTTCTTTACATTCCGGGTGCGTTTTTAAAGAATCAGAAAGATCCTCTCCTTTACTAAAATTATAGCTGCGGGAAGACAAGCCCTTACTCTTCTTTACCAGCCACTGATCGTCAAGCGGAACATTTAAACTTGTAAAATAGTTTTTTACGCCAGACTTTAATTCAGTCTTGTACTCATTATCAGCACTATCAAGTCTCAGAAAATTTTCTGCGTTAAAATTTATATTGCTGTTCTTAAGCATCACAATGGCAAGCGAGTCAGCTTCGCTTTCCTTGTATCTGCTATGCTTACTCCTGCTAAAACTGTAGCCCTTCAGCACTTCCTTTAGTCTGCTAAGTCTGCCATATTTTGAGGTAAGAACATCATTGAGAGATTCTTTGTATTCATCAGAGGTAAGTAATTCAGCCTTTTGCTGCATGGCATTCTCTGCATGTTGCAGAAAGTTATGGGCAAGTTCATGTCCTATTATCAGAGCCAATTCCTCTCTGTTCTGCACAAAGCTAAGCAGACCAAGATTTACCGCGATCACATTATTGCCTATAGAGTATGCATTTACACTTTCACTTCTGTCTATTAGTAATAAAAGGGGAGCAGTAATTACAGTAGGATTTGATTTCCGCAACTGCTGTATAATTGCATCTACATAATTGTAAATGGCCTTATTGTGAATGAAATTATTGGCTTGCATGGCATTTACCAGAAAATCTGAACGGTCATTCCAGATATCTGCATATTTCTTCTGCGTTTCCTTGTTCTTATATATTGCTGGTACGGTCCATGCTTTCTTAATAGAGTCTTTTTGCTTGGCCAGGGAAAACTTAGATAAATCATCATATTTGGAAAAATTACTTTCCTGGGCTAAGATATCATTAGTAAGAAAAAGAAAGCTTGCAAGCACTATGCTGGTGGTAAGAAGCAGCTTCATAAGGTTATTTTTTTGGACAATAATTTCTGTGCAGAAAATTCCGTTTTTAAGAGTTCAGGTAGGTGGTTTTCTTATAAGAGATCAAAATTAGGGGAATCAGTGAAAAAAAGTTCAATTATTTCAATTTCTTTATTGATGAATGAAAATCTGACTTTCAGAATTTACCCTAAAATCTACCTTTTTTTGAACTACTTTTGCCAATCTTAAAAAAGGATAGCAGATAGATGAAGAACATACGCAACTTTTGCATAATAGCGCATATTGATCACGGGAAGAGTACCCTGGCAGACAGACTCCTGCAATTTACTGATACCATAGGGGAGCGGGAAATGCAGTCACAGGTACTGGATGATATGGACCTGGAAAGGGAAAAAGGCATCACCATTAAAAGCCATGCTATACAGATAGATTATCCGTATAAAGGGGAAACGTATACACTCAACCTTATAGACACTCCTGGTCACGTAGATTTTAGCTACGAGGTAAGTCGTGCATTGGCTGCTTGCGAAGGCGCTTTATTGCTGGTAGATGCTACACAAGGAATACAGGCGCAAACGATTAGTAATTTATATCTCGCTATTGATAATGACCTGGAGATTATCCCGGTTATAAATAAAATAGATATGGACGGGGCTATGATCCCGGAAGTAAAAGACCAGATCATAGAATTGCTGGGTTGCAAAGACGATGATATACTTCTTGCCAGCGGAAAGAGCGGAATAGGGATAGAAGAAATTTTGTCTGCTATTATAGAAAGGATCCCTGCGCCGAAAGGCGACCCTAACGCACCACTACAGGCACTAATCTTCGATAGCGTCTTCAATAGCTTTAGAGGAATCATAGTGTATTATCGCATTTTTAACGGAAGTCTGTACAAAGGTGAAAAAATAAAGTTTCACAGTACAGCTAATGAATACCATGCTGATGAGGTAGGGATTCTTAAACTAGGCATGATGAAGAAAGATCGTGTAGAGTGCGGCGACGTAGGCTACATAATCACCGGAATAAAAAATGCAAAAGAAGTAAAAGTAGGAGATACGCTTACGAGTGTAGCTACTCCTTGCCTTGAAAGAATAGATGGATTTGAAGATGTAAAACCAATGGTTTTTGCAGGAATTTTCCCGGTAGAAACGGATGCCTTCGAGGAACTTAGAGACTGTATGGAAAAACTGCAGCTCAATGATGCCTCGCTTACATTTGAACTGGAAACTTCCCAGGCACTTGGTTTCGGTTTCCGTTGTGGTTTTCTTGGATTGCTACACATGGAGATCATCCAGGAAAGACTGGAGCGGGAGTTTAACCAGACTGTTATTACCACGGTACCCAATGTGAGTTTTATAGCCCACACTTCCAAAGGAGAAACAATAGATGTACACAACCCATCTACTTTACCAGATCCCAGCAGGACAGAGCGGATAGAAGAACCCTTTATAAGAGCGCAGATTATTACTAACAGTGATTATATAGGTAATATAATGACGCTCTGCATTAGTAAGCGAGGTATACTTATGGGTCAGCAATATCTTACAGCAAACAGGGTGGAGCTTACCTTTGAAATGCCTCTTACGGAGATCGTTTTTGATTTTTATGATAAGCTAAAATCTCAGACCCGTGGCTACGCTTCTTTTGATTATTCGCCAATAGGATTTAGAGATAGTGACATTGTAAGAATGGATATTTTGCTTAACGGGGAAAAAGTAGATGCCCTGAGTGCATTGATCCACCGCAGCCGCTCCCAGGAATTTGGACGCAAACTCTGCGAAAAACTAAAGGAATTGCTTCATAAGCAACAATTTCAGATAGCCATACAGGCTGCCATAGGAGCCAAGGTAATAGCCCGCGAAAATATAAGTGCCAAGCGCAAAGACGTTACTGCCAAGTGCTATGGTGGAGATATAAGTCGTAAACGTAAACTACTTGATAAGCAGAAAGAAGGTAAGAAGAGAATGCGCCAGATAGGAAACGTAGAGATACCACAGGAGGCCTTCTTAGCCGTACTTAAACTTGATGATTGATGCGGCAATCAACGACAATGTTTGGTTATCAATTAATAATTAATAATTAATAATTGACAATTATTTAGTGAAATTATTTCCAGAAAATACCTACCGTCAATTAGAATTTGATAAGGTGCAAGCCTTACTGGCAGCGGAGTGTAGCATGGCTTACGCACAGGATAAGGCCAGGCAGCTGAGAATACACACCCGCCGCGACTTTATGGAACGCGATCTTTTGCAAACAAAAGAGTTCCTGGAGATCGTACAATCCGGTACTTCATTTCCTTCCAGCTTTACGGCTGACATAAGCCGCGAAATCAAACTTTTAGGCATCTCCGGCGCCACGCTGGGCAGTGAGCAATTTTTGCAAATCCGTAAGTTGGCGGTGAATGCCGGCAGTATTTTTCGTTGGTTCAATGAAGAAAACAGGCAAACTTATGCTCAACTTGCTGTTGTAATATCGGATCTCTATTATGAAAAATATATAGCTGCTGCTATAGATGATGTGATGGACATCACAGGCGTGGTAAAGGATAATGCCAGCGAAGAACTGGCTAAGATCAGACTGCAACTACACAGAAAAAGAATAGAACAGCGCCGGGTCTTTGATCGGATAGTAAAAAAAATGCAGGCGCTGGGCTACCTCTCAGATATAAACGAAAGTTTTATGAACGGACGCAGAGTGCTGGCTGTAGTGGCAGAGCAAAAGCGCCAGATAAAAGGCGTGCTGCATAGCGAAAGCGATAGCCGCCGCACCAGTTATATAGAGCCGGAAGAAACAACTGACATTAATAACCAGGTTTTCTCGCTGGAGTCTGAGGAGGCAAAAGAAGTAGAAAGAATTCTAAAACAACTCACGGCCTCCCTTTCCCCTTATGCTTCCTTGCTGCATGATTATTATCGCATAGCGGGCGAGTTTGATTTTATAGCCGCTAAAGCAAAGTTAGGCTCCAGGATGGGGGGTACTATGCCTGTGATCTCTGATAAATCTACCGTTAAACTATTTCAGGCTTATCATCCACTGCTCCTTCTTCACAACAGGGAAAACAATAAGCCCACCATTCCATTGGACGTTTCGCTTACCCCCACAGAAAGTATCCTGGTGGTAAGTGGCCCCAATGCCGGTGGTAAAACCATAACCTTAAAGACGGTAGGGCTGCTGCAGCTTATGCTACAAGCAGGCTTGCTTATTCCGGTAAGCGCTGATAGCGAAATTGGAATTTTTAAGCAACTCTTCATTCACATAGGCGATGAGCAAAGTATAGAATTTGAACTGAGTACTTATTCTTCTCACCTTAAGAATATGAAGTACTTTTTGGAAAATGCCAATGGGAAGACCTTGTTTTTTATTGATGAACTGGGCGGAGGAAGTGATCCCAACCTTGGAGGCGCATTTGCCGAAGTAATCCTGGAAGAACTTGCCTTTAAGCATGCTTTTGGAATAGTGACTACGCATTACCTTAACCTAAAGGTAATGGCGGGAAAGGTAAAAGGTATTGTAAACGGCGCCATGCAGTTTGATGAAAAAAGCCTGAAACCTTTGTATAAATTACAAATAGGGAAGCCGGGGAGCAGTTATACTTTCTCTATAGCAGAGCGCATAGGCCTCGATAAAAAGCTAATAGAACGGGCGAAAAAAATAGTAGACAGCAGCCAGTATAAACTTGACAAATTGCTCAATGAAACAGAGCAGCAGGTACAAATTTTACAGAAGGAAAAGACTGATCTAAGAAAACAGCTTACAGAAAATGCCCGGCTCAAGAATAAAATGGAGCAGGTGATAGACAAAGAGGAGCATAAGCAGGAAGTAGAAAAACTAAGAGAGACCAATAAGATAAATGCCGAGCGAATAGCCTACCTCAAAGACATGGAACGTAAGCTAAAGGTTATGATAGTAGAGTGGCGTAAGACCGAGGACAAATCATCTGTAGTGAAAATGATCCATGATCTGCTTTTTGGTGAAAAGAAAAAATTACAACAAGAGAAGAAGCTTAAGAAAATAAGCAATAAATACAAAGCTATCTCCGGCGAACTGCAAATAGGAGACCGTGCTCAAATGACCAAGAACAGGCAGGTAGGAGAGGTGGTAGAAATAAAAGGGAAAAAAGCAATTTTAAAAGTGGGCCTTATCCCTTTTACCGTAAACCTTGAAGATCTTATGCGGGTAGAGGAAAAAGATAGCGATGGAAAGTAATTCCTTTCGGTTACTATAACTCCGTCAGTGCGGTGTTACTGCAGGTGAGAATCCCTGCCGATAAGAAAAACAAGAATATTTTGCTGGGAATAGGGAAGTGGTAAGGGCAAAGTAGCGTATTTACGCATTTCATCGTACTATGTGGCTAAAAAGGCATAGTACCTATTTTGTAAAAATGTGCAAGAAATTTATTTTAAGCTACAAACCATTTTTTCCCCAATTGATAATAAAAGCTAAGTTTGCAAACCGAAATTTGCAACATGTACAATATCACTTATAGGTTTGAGGAAAAAGGTAGAGAACCGATCACAATTACAAATGTGCCCGATGGGGATTCCATCCTGGAAACGGCACTTAAGAACGACATAGAATTGCATCATAACTGTGGTGGCGTATGCGCCTGCAGTACTTGTCATGTATACCTGGAGCAGGGCGAAGACTTCGTAGAAGAGCTTACTGACCGTGAAGAGGACTATATAGACAGGGCGGTAAATCCCAAACTAAGTTCACGCCTCAGTTGCCAATGCGTATTGCAACCGGGCAGCGGCGATTTAGAGGTGCTGGTTCCCGACCAAACTCAATTCTTAGGAGAATAACAAACCCTCTAGCAATATTTTCTGTAAATAATACAAATAGATTATGAATTTTGAGCCACCAATCCACTGGAACGACTATGAAGATATAGCCATAAAGCTATACGAGAAATTTGGTGATGAATTTGGCGAAAGTCAGATTTACAGAATAAGGTTTACAGATTTGCACAAATGGGTACTTTCCCTGCCGCATTTTGAAGGTAAAGCAGAAGAAAGCAATGAAGGGCACCTGGAGATGATACAAAGCACCTGGGTGTATGAGTGGCGTGATGCGCAAAAGTAAATTTTGAAAAGATTTGTCTATTAGGGTTGTCAACCCTCGGTAAGACTGTATAAATTTTTAAGGCTGTCATAAGGGTTGACAACCCTTTTCCCAACCCTTTGCCCAAGCTTCAAATCCTTTCCTTACATTTACTACATGAACCTGCTTTCCCTTTTTCAAAAAGTAAAATTACTGGTCTTAGATGTAGATGGTGTGCTTACTAATGGGCAGGTGCTCATAGATGCCAATGGTAATCTATTGCGCTCCATGAACATTAAAGACGGTTTTGCTTTGCAACTAGCAGTAAAAAAAGGATACAAGATCGCCGTAGTAAGCGGCGGTACCTCAGATGCAGTAGTAAGTCGCTTGCAGAACCTTGGTATATCTGAAGTGCGGATGGGTAGGACAGACAAAGCAGCAGAGTTGAAGGAGCTATGCTCTATCTATAATGTAACGGCTGATGAGTGTATGTTCCTGGGCGACGATATTCCTGATAAACCCGTGATGAGATTGTGTGGTTTTCCCTCCTGCCCTGCAGATGCCGTGGCAGAAATAAAGGCGATATGTACCTACATATCTCCCTACAAAGGCGGAGAAGGTTGTGTAAGAGATGTGGTGGAAAAATGGCTGCGCTACCATGGCGACTGGGACAATACGCCGCAAGTGGCTTCCCGCTAACAATAGGTTCTGTACGAGATTTAATTTTATATTCATCTAATGAAAATTATAAAAGCCTTTTTTCAGCTTATGCGGTGGCCCAATCTTGTATTTATAGGCCTTACGCAGCTTTTATATTATTTCTTCATTCTGCCGGCTTCTCTTACTATAGATAGTACTATAGACCTTCTCTTTTATCTCTTGCTGGCGAGTTCTGTGCTCATAGCCGCGGCAGGGTATATCATCAATGATTATTTTGATCTTAAAATAGATGTGATCAATAAACCGGAGAAGGTTATTGTAGACAGAACCATAAAACGCCGCTGGGCCATAGTGTGGCATCTTATACTTTCTTCTTTGGGTATTTTACTGAGTTTATATATTGGGTATGTGGTAAAAAGCTATGCTATCGCTATTGGCAATGTAGCTTCCGTTCTGGCACTTTGGTTTTACTCTACTAGTTTTAAAAAACGCTTGCTAGTAGGCAACCTCCTTATAGCTGCCCTTAGTGCCTGGGTTATATGGGTAGTGTATTTTTTAGTAAAAGCTTACTATGCTCGTGCGGGCATTGCTATGGTTGCCGAAGTGGATAATCTATTTTTTGATGTTACTTTATTCTATACCTTCTTTGCCTTTGTAGTTACCCTCATACGAGAGGTCGTAAAAGACCTGGAAGATATGGAAGGCGACCGCCAAAACGGTTGCAGCACCATGCCGCTCGCCTGGGGCATACCCGCAAGCAAAGTCTTTGTAGGCGTATGGTCTGTTGTATGCATTCTGGTCCTATCATTTGCTTCTCTATATGCCTACAATATTGGTAACTGGTGGGTGGGTGCCTATTTTGTGTTGACCACTATTATTCCATTTGCCTTTTTTCTAAAGAGCCTTTATGAGGGAAATACAATTGCTGTATATCATAAGCTAAGCAGGCTGGCGAAGTTTATTATGCTGGCGGGGATCTTGTCTATGTTGTTTTTTAGGTTGAGGTTTTTTGAGGGGATGGGG
>JBBKWE010000239.1:0-13928 GCA_037968795.1 Ferruginibacter sp. | reverse complement strand
TTCTGTACTTACCAGTAAGAAAACCATTTGCAAGAGCAAAGAAAGGCAAAATTGCCACTTCATTTTCTGTGCAGATGGCCTCGTAACTTCCTTCCATTTCTTCGCGATTGTATAAGTTATATTCTGTCTGGTAAGCCTGGTACTTTGGAAGGTTGTTTTGTTCCGAAAACTGAAGTGCCTCAAGCAAACGATCTGGGCGAAATTTAGAAGCTGCTATCCACCTTATTTTTCCGGCTTTTACCAAAACGTCAAAAGCCATTAGTGTTTCTTTTACCGGTGTGTTTTTATCATCTATGTGCGCATAGAAAAGATCTATATAATCTGTCTGCAATCTTTTCAGGAATTTGTCTACCGCCTTTATTAGATAATTTTTCTTGAGTGAAATGCCTTCTCCCACGTCCATACCGGCCTTTGTGGCTATAATCACATCTTCCCTATCCTTTCCCTTTTTCAGCCAATTGCCTATGATAGTTTCGCTTTCTCCTCCTCTGTTTCCCGGTGCCCATCGGGAGTAAATATCTGCAGTATCGATAAAGTTAAAACCACTCTCCAGCATTTTATCAAGAATAGAAAATGAGGTAGGGGCATCTGCAGTCCAGCCAAAAACATTGCCACCGAGGACAATAGGCGGGATAAGTAAATCGGTATTGGCTAAAAAACTTTTCTTCATAGTGTAAGTATATCTGTTGTTTTTTATAAAGTACTTCTCTTGCATTTTTACGGTGGCGCAGAGCCTTATCCTTCGTATTCATGATATTCGGAAATGGTTAAATAATAACCATCGATATCTTTCACGGAGAATTCACTTTTATGAGAGTTAGGGTTTAAATGAATATCTTCCTCCACTGCAATGCCCATTAACTCTACTTTCTGTCTTATAGAATTTATATTATTAGTACGGAAGTAGAGAATCAAACCATTACCCGGAGTAATATTTTTATTGGTCATAGTAGGATGCTTGTGCGCTCCCCACTTATGCAGTCAAAGTAGAACGTCGTTATTTTCATTAACCAGAATATCAAATTGTTTTCCCCCATGTTTGCTTCTGCAATCAAAAATGGATTGATACCATTTGGAACTTACTTCCACATCTTGCACTGCTACTATGGGGTCTATTTTTGTCATGGTTAACATTTTAGATCAGTATGTTACTTTCCGAGTGATAACAAACTTCACCTAACAAGCCTGAACTTATTTTTTATAATACTAGTAATACATAGGCGAAGACAACTGCTTCTCCTCTTTTACTTTTACCGTAAAAGTTTTATTGTCTTGCATTATTTTTAAAGTTACGGGTCCAATCTTATTGTCTACCCTATCCGGTGACCCTATAGGACTGAGATCAATTCGCCACAGGGTACTGCCTTTTTGCACAGTTTGTTTTAGATCTTCATTATCTACAAAACGCTTACCTATTAAAACCTTTCCGTTTACAGCCTCCATTTTATTGGCTGAGGTACTATATTTTTTACTAGCCTTTGTACTTATTGAATTTATTTTTAATGGGCTGTCGCTTCCTGTTTCCAGAACGATAAATCTCTCCACTGTAGTATTATTTACTGGGATTCCGTTTTCATCTACTTGCTGTGCCCCGGGAGTTATGATCCTGTAAAAGAGAGTGGGTTCGGTAATTGCTGATTCTTTCAATGTTACCTTCTCGGTTTCCCGGGAACCGTTGCTTTTATCGCCATTTACGTCACGAGATATATCTGCACTATCTGTGTTTCCCATTAGTTCCACTTTGTCCTCAGTTTTGTCTTTTTGTACTTTTTTATCGGCACAGCCTTTCGCTGCCATACTTATAGATGCTACAGCTAGCAAGCAGAAGTATATTTTTATTTTTTTGATCATGAGTAAATATAATTATTTATAATTTCAGAAATACGTTACAATACTTATGCCTTTATTTTATTTGCTGATAGAGAAAGGTCAATAAATCATTATACTTTGGTAGCAGAAAAGAGCGAAGGTCGTTTCCCTTATATATTCTAATGCAAACCTATGAGGTTTTCAATACTCTATAGGTTTTGAGCTTAGCCCTACAGCGGTTCAGCTTTCTAAAATTCTGAATTGGACAGCAAAATTTATTATTACCTACAAGAATTTGATTAAAAGACGGCATAGCAAATCATTCCAAAATAACCGCTCCCAGTGGCGGAACATTTATACTTAGCTCATAGCTTTGTTTCTTTTTATTCTTTAGCACTCCCTGCAACTTGTCATTATTGTATTTTCCACTTCCCCAGAATCTGGTTTCATCGCTATTAAAAATTTGCTGCCAGTTTTCTTTCCCTTCCACTTTTATTTTCCAATTCTCTTGTGGGATCTTGCTCACATTTAGAATAACAATAAGGCGGTCGTTGTCATTCTCCCCTTTTCTTTCAAAGACAATGATCCCATCATTTTCATTTTTAAGATTAAGCCAGGAAAAACCCTTTTCCTTAAACTGGGCGCTGTATAAAGCCGGTTTGTTTTTATACAAATGACTAAGAGCCCGCACACATTCCTGCATGCCATTGTGGGAGTCGTATTGTAGTAGTTCCCAGTCTAGCTCACTATGGTCATTCCACTCACTGGTCTGGGCAAACTCGTCGCCCATGAAAAGTAGTTTTCCGCCGGGATGCATATACATCCAGGAATAGAGCAATCGCAAACTGGCAAACTGCTCCCACTCATTGCCTGGCATCTTATAAATCATGGGGCTCTTGCCATGTACCACTTCATCATGACTGAGCGGTATCATAAAGTATTCGTCATAGAAATACATCATAGAAAAAGTAAAATCGTTTTGTGCCTTTACTCTTTCTTCCGGTTGTTTTTTAAAGAATTTAAAATTATCGTGCATCCATCCCATCATCCATTTCATCCCAAAACCAAAACCTCCTTTATCAAGGCTAAGTGTAATACCCGGCCAGTCGCTTGCTTCCTCTGCTATGGTTTGAATATCAGGGAAGTCATGGTAGAGAATCCCATTCATACTTTTTATAAAATCTATGGCTTCTATATTTTCATTGCCTCCGTATTCATTGCGTTCCCACTCTCCTTCATCGCGGCTAAAGTCCAGGCGAATGATACTATTCACTGCATCTACCCGCAGGCCATCTGCATGAAAATGCTTCATCCAAAAGTGGGCGCTACTTATGAGAAATGAAACTACTTCTCCCCTTTTATAATTAAAAATATAACTGTTCCAGTCTTTGTGAAATCCCTTGCGCATATCCCCATACTCATACACATGACTGCCGTCAAATTTGTAGAGTCCGTGTGCATCGCCGGGGAAATGCGAAGGCACCCAATCAAGCACTACACCAACGTCATTTTGATGAAAGGCATTTATCAATGCCATAAATTCTTCGGGTGTGCCAAAGCGGGAAGTAGCGGCAAAAAAACCAGTACCCTGGTAGCCCCAACTTCCATCATATGGAAACTCCATTACGGGCATAAACTCCACATGTGTAAAGCCCATATTCTTTACATAGGGAACTAGCCTGTCTATAAGATCGAGGTAAGAGGTATAAGCATTCTCGTCATTTTTCACTGGGCGCATCCAACTGGCAAGCTGCACTTCGTACACATTCCATGGAGATTGCAAGCTGTTATGATGCTTTCTCTTTTGCATCCAATCATCATCTGACCAGTTTGGATGTAAATCCCGTACAATACTTGCTGTACCTGGTCTGAGTTCTGCAAAGACTGCATAGGGATCAGATTTGTATATTTCCTCTCCTTGCGCAGAGACTATGTAATATTTGTATTTTGTGCCGGTATCTAATCGGGGTATAAATCCCTCCCAGATACCACTACTATCGAGCCGCGGATACAGTCGGTGTAGTTGATTCTTCCAGCCATTAAATTCTCCTACTACGGTTACTTGCTTTGCAGAGGGAGCCCACACAGCAAAAAAACATCCTTTAATCCCGTGTACAGTTCTTATGTGGCTGCCAAAAAAATCGTAGGCATTGCGGAGTGTACCGTCCTGAAACAACTGAATGTCGTGCGGGGTAAGGAGGGAGTACGTCCACACCATCTTGGATTCATCAATAAAATTATCGTCCTCGTACGCCATTGCTCCTTTTTTAAAACCATTAATACAGAATGTTGTTTTAAAGTTAAATTATCAAGAATATATTTGACAATCAACAGGATAAAACCACATTCGCTGCACCAGATTAACTTCCGCACTATGCAAAAAATTTTATCGACCCTTATCTTATTTCTTTTTCTGCAGCTTACCAGTAATGCTCAATATACAGTAAAAGGAACTTTAAAAGATACCACTGCCCGTTCTTTTCTTGAAAAAGCGGTAGTAGCTATTGTAGACCCCACAGATTCTACTTTACTATCATTTACCAGAACTGACGCAAAAGGCAATTATCTTCTCCAAACTAAAAAGCCCGGCAAGTACACACTTATGGTGATGCATCCGCAGTATGGAGACTACGTAGAAATCATAAATGTAACAGAGGCAGAAAATAACATACCCGCTATAGCATTGACTTCCCGCATTACTTTGTTGGAAACGGTAATAGTAAATAGCACAAAAAGTATGCGGGTAAAAGGAGATACAACAATCTATACAGCAGATAGCTTTAAGGTTTCTGCCAATGCAAATGTGGAAGAATTACTAAAAAAACTACCTGGCTTACAGGTAGATAAAGATGGAAAGATTACGGCAATGGGGCAAGCAGTGCAGAAAGTTCTGGTAGATGGAGAAGAGTTCTTTGGTGCTGACCCTGGCATGGCGGTAAAAAACCTTAGAGCAGATGCGGTGAAAGAAGTACAGGTTTTCGATAAAAAAAGTGAACAGGCAGAGTTTACCGGAATAGATGATGGCAATACCCAGAAGACCATAAATTTAAAACTTAAGGAAAGTGCTAAGAATGGTTACTTTGGCAAACTAGATGCAGCAGGTGGCTTACAAAAAGAGATAGATGACAGGTATAATACCAATGTACTCTACAGCACTTTTAAAGGCCAAAGAAAATTAAGTGGCTTTTTACTTAATGGCAACACCGGCCAGGACGGACTTAGCTGGGAAGACAGAGATAAGTATGGCGGTGACAATGATAATATGACGATGACGGATGATGGATTTATGTTTACAAGTGGAGGAAGCAGCGACGGCGAACCTTACATTAATACAGACAATGGCTTTACTACAAATACCAATGCCGGCATTTCCTACAGCAATAAATATGACAATAAGCAAAAGATAAATTTCTCGCCTAAGTATAACAGCCAGATTTACGACAATACTACCCGTACTTTTTCCCAAACACAGTTACAAGGCGATAGTGTGCTTAATAGCAATTCTGCCAGAGATTACCATGTAGATAGAAATAATCTAAAACTGCGAGGCAGGGCAGATCTGTATATTGACAGCAGTAATAGTATCGTTATAGATGCAAATGCAAATTTTTACAAAACTGAAAGCATAGACAGAACACTAAGTGAAACGAGAGGGAAAAATGGAAATCTGAAAAATACCAGTGATCGCTTCCTACGCACAGATTCTGACAAAGATGCATTGAATGCTTCCGTTTTATTTAAGCACAAGTTTGCAAAACTTAAAAGAACACTCACTGTAAACCTCAATGCAAATAAGCTATCAACCTCGGGTCAGAATATTTTAATCACTGAGAACAAAGATTTTGTAAACAATATAAACATCCCGGTAAATCAGCAGTTTGACAATGATAAGAATACAACAAACACGGGTGCGAAAGTCGTGTACACAGAGCCTCTGGGGAAGAGATATGCTGTGGAGGTAGGGCACGAAATTAATTTCACAAAAGGTTTTAATGACCAGACAACCTTTAGCTACGTTGCAGCTACTGGTAAGTATGAAAACAGAGTAGATAGTCTTACAAATAATTTTGAGCAGAAGATCATAACCAATAAACCCAGCGCAAAACTGAGCTACAGTTTTAAAAAATTGAAGTGGTACACCGGGATTGGATTTGGCATCACAAAATTTGATTTTCTTGACAAGACTTTTGACAAAGAGTACAATAGAGATTTCACCAATGTATTCCCGGAGGCAGGACTTACTTACAGTTATAAAACTAACGCCAGCTTACGATTCAATTATAATGGTGCTACATCACAGCCGTCATTAAATCAATTGCAACCACTTAGAAATAATAACGACCAGTTTAATCTTTACATAGGTAACCCCAACCTTAAACAATCTTTTAGCAACAGGTTCAATCTGTCGCATAACAGTTATGATTTCTTAAAAGACAGGTGGATGTATCAAAGTATAGGATATACCGTTACAAGTAATTCTATTACTAACAGCAGAACAATAGATCCCGTGACCGGTAAGACTACAACTCAACCGGTAAATACAGATGGCAACCAAAATATGTACTTCTACGGAGGGCTGGGTCAGAAGTTAAAGAAGTCTGACATAAGGCTGGGAGTTAATATAAATGGAAGTTATAGTCGCTATGCAGATTTCATTAACGGCCAGGAAAGCTTTGCAAAAACCACAAATGCAGGTCTGGGCATAAGTTTAAGCAAGAGCAAAGAAAAAAAGTATGAATGGGATATAAGAAACGACGTAAATTTTAATGCTAACAAAAATGCACAGTTTACCAGCACCAACAGTTACAGAACTTATGAGTTAAATGCAGAAGGAAGGCTTTACTACAAAAAAGTGTGGTCTTTACGGTCTGAATACAAATTTACTACCAGGCAAAAAACGGAGCAAAGTACTGGCAATCTTACAAACCAATTATGGAATGCCACGCTGGAACGTACGTTTAAGAAAGATGAGTTTACCGCTTACTTTAAAGTAAGAGATATACTTAATACCAATGTAGGAATTGACAGAAGGTTTGGAGGGAACACCTACACAGAAACGATCAATGACAGACTCCAACGCTACTTCCTGCTAGGTTTCACCTGGAATTTCAAAAATAAATCTAAAGCTGCCGCCGCCGCTACCACTACCCCTAATCCATAAAATAAGAAACTATGAAGAAGATAATTATTATAGCATTTTGTTTTATTTCTACCGGCAGTTTTGCACAGCAGTTTGTAGAGAAAGCGACCATACAATATGAGGTAAAAACAAATCTGCAGAAGCAACTGGGAACAGGTTCCTGGGCAGATCGCATGCGGGACATGCTACCCAAGTTTAAAACAGGATATTACAATTTTGTTTTTGACGGAGACAAAAGTGTTTTCAAGTTTGATCACTGGGATCCTGCCATGAAAATACCTGAATGGTATAAAAAGAGTGATGAAGAGAATCAATATTATTTTGACCATGGCGCTGGCACGTTCGCAATGACCAAAAATGTGTGGGGAAGTAATCTGAATGTAGAAGACTCCATTTATGATATACAATGGAAGCTGGGCGGCGAGCATAGGATTATAGCGGGGTACAATTGCAGACTAGCCTCTGCTGTGCTTATGGATAGCGTGTATATATTTGCTTACTACACAGATGAAATTCTTATAAGCGGTGGCCCCGCTTCTATTACCGGCTTGCCCGGCATGGTGCTGGGGCTAACTATTCCACGCCTTTACAGCTCATGGATTGCTACCAGCATAGATATTGTAAGAGTAGACGCTGCGGCTATAAAACCGCTAAAGGCAAAAAAACCCATGGATAGAAAAGGTCTTGCTACCCTATTAAACGAGCGTATAAAGAAAGAAGTAGAGGGCGTTACAGATCCTGCTGAGCGCAATTGGGCAGATCTTATGTATTGGAATACAATGTTGTAAGATCAGCTGTTTTCTTTTAAAATTCTCATCAGGACTTTTTCTTCCGACGTGAGATCTGTTTTATTGTCGTTCTCTTCTATTTTATCCAGATGGGCAATATAGTCTTGCAATTTTTGCTGCTCATATAAGCTGAGCAAACTGGGGTGAACGTAGTATTTTTTACAAACTGCCCTGGTATTGCCCAATAAATCACTAACCTGATCCAGCGCATTTAACATTTTTTGTTTTGTTTCCTTTTTAGTTTCAGAACCACCCATTTCCTTTAATGCCATTAATGCCTCAACACTTCCTGCCCATGTTCGAAAATCTTTTGCCGTAAAGGAATCACCACCTGCAATTTCTTTAATGTATTCATTCACCATTCCACTATCTACCTTTTTTCGCTTGTTTTCTTCATTATAGTACTGAAAAAGTTCTTTGCCCGGCACATCCCTGCATTCTTTTACAATCTTCGATAATTTCTTACTGCGAATATCTATCGCATGCTTTACTCCTTTTTTACCTACAAATTCAAAGTGAACATTGCTTCCGTTAATGTCTACATGCTTATCCTTTAGTGTAGTAAGGCCATAAGATCCGTAGAGTTTTTCATACATTGTATTTCCAACCCTTATATGTGTTCTTTCCATTAAACTTACAACAGCAGCCAGAACTTTACGCTCAGACAATTTTCTTTTTGCCAGATCCTTCTCTATCTGCAAACGCATCCGGGGCAGGGCAACGCCAAAAGAATATAATTTATAAAATTTGGATAGACTACGTACTTGCTCCCAATGACTGTGGTATTTATATTGCTTCCTTTGTTTATCATCTAATCCGGTCACTTGTAAATGACCATTCTCTTGTTCGCAAATCCATACATCACTCCAGGCAGGAGGTATAACCAGACTATGTATTCTTTTGAGGTGTTTTTTGCTTTTAAGTTTCTTACCAGCGAGGTAATATTCAAATTTCTTTTTATTCCCTTTTCTGTTTATGCCCGGCATGCTATCTGTAACGTAAGTAAGTTTTGCTGCTTTGGCGAGTGCCTCAGGATTTTCCAACACTTTTTTTAATTTTTTTGCAGGCAAGGAGGAAAGCTTAGTCATTTTATTTTATTAATTCTAAAAATTTTCAAAATCATTATTTTCAAAATCCTCAAAGCTACTGAGCTGTGGAAATGATTTTGACTACTTACCACTAGTTAATATTGTGCCAGAGCAAAAGCCATAGATGGACTATATATCTAACAATATTTGTATCGCAAAGTTTAGGCATATTGTGGAAAGGGGTGCATTTAATTCTACAAAAAAAAGAGCCTGCATATCGCAGACTCTTGTATTACATTTTTGCCTCTTAGCAATTTATCCAAAAATTTCTTTCTCTTCTCTTTCCTCAACTGGAATATCTTTTATAAAATCATCATAGCCGTCATTTATATGGTTGCTGTATGCTCCATAAGCATCCATTGTGTAACCTACCATGCCATCATTGGCTTCTAATACATGCAGAATAACGCTATCTCCGGGATCACTTTCACCTTCAAACCTGTAGGTTTTTATTATTTTAAGTTCTTCCGGCTTGTAATACTTTCCTTTACCACAGGTAAACCCTTTTTCATGAATATTAAATTCATTGTCCTGCTTCTTCATTCTAAGCTTTTCCAATATCTGGCTCAGCGTATTCATATACGTTTTACTATCTTCCATATTTATAAATTTAATTATTTTAGAAAACCATTTAAAATAAGGCAAATACAATTCAACAATAGTGCCTAAAATTTGGGTTTAAATATTTGTGCCGTCCGGTATAACTGCTCCTTTCTTTACTACAATAATGCCATCTTTAATAGCGTAGGCACCATAGTCCTTTTCTTCCTTACCTTCTGCCCCACTTATAGTTACATTATCACCTATGCGGGCATCTTTATCTATAATAGCATTATGTAGGTGACAATTTTTTCCTATCCCAATCGCTGGTATTCCCTTTTCATAATTATTTTTAATCTCAGGTATTGTTTCGTAGTAATCATTTCCCATAACATAGCAGGAATCTATTACACTGCCTTCACCTATTCTACTTCTAATGCCTATTACAGAATTATTTACTTCCCTTGCCCGCAGTATACAACCTTCTGCTATTATCGCTTTATTTATAGTGGTTCCACTCACCTTAGCAGGCGGGAGCATTCTAGCTCTGCTGTACACCATCTTTTGATTGTCAAATAAATTAAATGGTGGTAAATCCAGTGTAAGTGCAAGGTTAGCTTCAAAGAAAGAATAGATATTGCCAATGTCAGTCCAGTACCCATCGTACTGATAGCTTATCACTTTATTGTTGTGTATAGATTCAGGAATTATTTCCTTGCCAAAGTCTGTAGCATCTTTTTTATCTTCTTCCAATAGTTTAAATAGCAAATCTCTATTGAAGATGTAAATACCCATACTCGCGAGGTAATGTCTTCCCTCTTTAGCCATTTCTGTCCCGGTATCGCTGGTCCAGTCTGGGAGCAATTCTTTAGCGGGCTTTTCTATGAAAGAGGTAATGAGGTGCTCCTCATTAGATTTTAAAATCCCAAACTCCGGCGCTTCTCTGTCTCCCACAGGAATAGTTGCTATAGTAATCTCTGCCCCTTTATCAATATGGTTATCTATCATCTCCTGCAGGTTCATCTGGTATAGCTGATCACCACTAAGGATAAGAACGTATTTAAATTCATTTTTTTGTATATGCTTCAGCGATTGCCTCACGGCATCTGCAGTTCCCTGGAACCAACCAAGGCTATCGGGAGTTTGCTCGGCCGCAAGAATATCTACAAAGCCGGTAGAAAACCTACTGAACTGGTATGTATTTTTTATGTGCTTATTAAGTGAAGCAGAATTGTATTGCGTAAGTACAAACATGCGATTAATGCCGCTATGTATACAATTAGAAATTGGAATATCTACCAATCTGTATTTGCCGGCTATGGGTACTGCGGGTTTACTCCGTGTAGCTGTAAGCGGGTGTAACCTTGTTCCTGCACCTCCTCCTAGTATTACTGCTATTACATCTTGTGGTTTCATATGTAGTGTTTTATGGTCTTAATATAGTTGTTGCTAAATCGATTTATACAGTTCAATATATTTATTTGCGCTTGAATTCCAACTGGTATCTACAGCAGTCATTGCTTTTCTCACGGCTTTCATTTTGGCTGGTTCTGCATATAACTCCAGGCTTCTGCTAAGGGCATGCATCATATCTTCTACAGAAGAATTGCGGAAACATACTCCATATCCTCCTTCATCCCCAAAGTCTAAAACGGTGTCTTGCAAACCACCTATTCTTCTCACCACTGGTACGGTGCCATACCGCATAGCATACAGTTGATTGAGGCCGCATGGTTCTACCCTACTAGGCATGAGCAAAAAGTCTGCTCCGGCATACATGGTATGACTTAGCTTTTCATTGTACTCCATTTTACTATTATAATATCCCACCCAGTTACTATTCATAGCTGTAAGCTGACGCTCTACTTCTTTGTCACCACTTCCCAAAATGAGCAGACTAAACTTTGAAGGAAAGGCGGCAAATGCTTCTGCTACAAACCACGGTAAAATATCAGCTGCTTTTTCTGCTACCAGCCTACCTATAAAAATGAACAGCGGTAATTGTTCATCAAAACCGAACTCTTTACATAGGGATTTTTTATTCGCAAGTTTGCCCTGTGCCATATTCTGTAAGGAAAAGTTATCATCTAGATAGGAATCAGTTTTAGGGTTCCAAACCTCATAGTCAATCCCATTTATAATACCCTGGCATTTGCCGGATTCTTGTCTTATCAGGCTTTCCAGCCCGTTAGCATCTTCCATAAGCTCCTTCATATAACCGGGGCTTACAGTAGTTACTCTGTCAGCACATTTTATACCGCAGGCAAGTGGGTTTACTATATCCTCCCAATCTAATAAGCCCCAGCGCCAGCTATCCCAGGCAGGCAATTGCGCCGCCTTTTCCCAGCTCATCCAGCCCTGGTACTGGCCATTGTGTATGGTGAGTACGGTTGCTATCTGGGATAAGTGTTGGTAAGCATAGCAATACTTTGTCATAAAGGGAATAAGGGCTGTATGATGGTCGTGACAGTGTATTACATCCGGCAAGTGCTGCCAGTGCCCAAGCCACTCCACTACCGCTATCTGAAAAATAAGAAAACGTTCTGTGTCATCATCATAGCCGTACACTTTTTCCCTGTCAAGCAAGCCATAAATATCAATACAATAAAGGTCAAACTCCAGCTTATTGGTTTTTTCTTTAATAACGGTGTACTCATACTTATGCTCGCCCATGTACAGCGCAGCTTTATGCACCACTTCCCATTCGTTTTCGAACAGAAATTTTGTACGATGCATAGGCATTACAACCTTTGCCACTTGTCCCAGTCTATTTTGGTATTTTGGCAGCGCTCCCACCACATCAGCAAGCCCTCCGGTCTTTGCCATAGGATAGCACTCTGCGCTTACATGTATAATTTCCATCGCTCCAAATTAAGAATGATTTATCACAAAGCAATAAATATATTGTTCAGTACATTAAATCTTTTAACTAGTATTTTCCAAAATTATCAGCCATCCATTTGTCGTATTCTTGCTGTAATCTTACCACAAGTGCAGGATACTTTGCAGCAAGGTTTACACGCTCTCCCGGGTCAGCATTCAGATCAAACAACTTGAGACTGTTATCATCCTGAATAGGTGCAATGTATTGTGCTGATGGTTCCCCTTTCCAGTGATCGTCATGAGCATTGGTAAGTTTCCATTTTCCGTGCCTGATCGCAAAGGTTTTTTGCCACTTCCACACCAGCATTCTATTTTTCTTCGGTTTAAAAAATGAAATCCCATCTATATTTTCATCTTTTAATTTCAAGTCTGTAGCCTCCATTAAGGTTGGCAATATATCGGTTGCAGAAATATATTTATGTTCCATGCTTCCCGCTTTTGTTCTGCCCGGCCACACTACCGCCATTGGTACTTTTATCCCTCCCTCCCATAGCGAATACTTTCCGGCAGTGAGTGGTGCATTATTTGCCCCTGTAAGAGGCTCCCCGCCATTATCTGAAATGAAAACAATGATGGTATTTTCCAGTAGCTTTTGTGCTTTCATGGTCTCCATTAGTCTTCCTATATTATCATCAAGGCAATTAAGATTTGCCAGGTAGTATGCTCTCATATCTCCTGGCGCTATAGCGCCAGTGCGGGAATACTTGTCATAATATGCAGAATAGGTCCCTTTCTCATGTTTCATAAAACCCATCATGTCGGCAGGGTCGTAATTTTTGATCGGCTCGGCACCAAATTTTTTAAGATAGCTATCAGGCACTTCATGTATAAGATGATGTACCGCATTATATGATACAGTAAGAAAGAAAGGCTTGTCTTTTGGCCTTTGTAAATATTCAATGGCGGCATCTGTAAAATAATCAGTGAGGTAGGCTGAGTCTAGCGAGCGATAGCCATCATTGTACATAAGCGGCCCCAGGACAGCGCTGGTTCCT
Organism: Ferruginibacter sp.; assembly: GCA_037968795.1. GTDB lineage: Bacteria > Bacteroidota > Bacteroidia > Chitinophagales > Chitinophagaceae > Ferruginibacter. The sequence continues at coordinate 685 of JBBKWE010000239.1, read as the reverse complement.
TCCGGGTCAGGAGTTCTATCTTTTATACTCTGCGAGCTGAGCCAATAGTCGTGTGCGTGGGCATTAAAACCAAGGAATTCTTCAAACCCATGCTTAGTAGGGTACTCCCTCACGTTATTTTTATGAAAGTTTGTACCCAAATCACTCTTCCCTATTTTAGCGGTAGTGTAACCTGCCTCCTGCAGATATTCTGCCATGGACTTTACATTATCTGGAAGCCCGGGCCCCCAGCTGGCAGGCTTATCCCAGCGAAACTGATTTTTTCCTGTAAGCAATCCCACACGAGAAGGGCTACACACAGGAGCAGTAGTATAGGCTTGGGTGAACGATGTGCCCCGCTTAGCCAGTGCTTGTATGTTTGGACTCACCACCGAGGCATCATGCGAAGAAAATGCAGTAAAATCAGCATACCCAAGGTCGTCAACCATAATAAAAAGGATATTCTTTTTAACTGATTTATTTTGGGCAAAGACAGCTGTTCCTGAAAAAATGATGAGAATGTATGTCAGAATTTTTTTCATATTTTGGAATGACTTTATGTATACAATCAAAAAAGAAAGGTACAGTTTTATCTATTATTTTTTTCTAAAATAATAGCTCTAATAATTCCGATATTTTTTTTATTGGTCTGATTAAAATTTTGAGGACAAAAAATGGAACGAAAAGCTTTGGTAAATAGAAAAAA
>JBBKWE010000238.1:0-2913 GCA_037968795.1 Ferruginibacter sp. | reverse complement strand
GAAGACCCATCAATAGATCTGGCGATTATTTGCGCCCTCCTCAGTAGCTACGAAGACGTTGCGCTAAGTGCACTCACCAGCTTTGCAGGAGAGATAGGACTAAGCGGAGAAATACGAGCCGTAAACCGAATAGAGCAAAGAATAGCGGAAGCAGAGAAGCTGGGATTTGAGAAAATAATCGTAAGTAAATATAATACAAAGGCCATGGTGAAGGCTGGCAATAATATAGAAGTCGTAGCACTAGGGAAGGTAGAGGAAGTATATAAATATTTGTTTTAGACTTTGACCTTCATGGACCATGATTCTCTAGATTAAGATTCATACAAAATAAATAGCTGGTAACCATTATATTATCAAGAGTCAAGTTATACTTTGGAATATTATTGCCCTTAACTTTTGTACCTTTCTGTGATACCGCCTTCAGGGCAATAAATTAAACAAATGAAATTTCCTAGTTTTAAAATTAGTCTGATCTTAATCTTAGCGTCTTTAACACTGGTGCAATGCACAAATGCAACCGATAATAGTGCAGCGGAAAATGGCACAGAAGATACTTTAACTACTACAGTTAATGATACGCAACCTACAAATGAATTTGTTCAAAGAATAGAAGCAGCACATAATGCTACAAAATTCAGATCCAATGAAGCTGTAAGTTTTAATCTGCAGTTAACTTTTGGCGGCAACTCTCGCTTTGATGGCAACGTAATTTTGTCTCCCAGTATGAGTAAAATAAAGATGACAGGAACAGATAGTAGCACTCAAATTTTTGATGGAGAAAAGATGTTTGCCTCAGCTATGCCCGCAGATGTAAATGCTGCGAGGTTTAATATGTTTACCTGGCCCTATTTCTTTGCACTCCCTTACAAATTATCAGATGAAGGAGCACGTTTTGCTGCTTTAGGCAAGAAGCTGTTTGAGGGTAAAGGATTGGAAACATACAAACTTACTTTCGATGCAGGCGTAGGAGATTCTCCGGATGACTGGTATATAATCTATTTGAATGAAGACGGAACAATTCACGCTGCAGGCTATATTGTTACTTTCAAAAAATCTAAGGAAGAAGCAGAGAAAAACCCCCATGCAATAGTGTATAAAAATTACAAAAATATAGATGATGTGCCAATGGCTACAAGCTGGGAATTTTACAACTGGAATGAAAGTACGGGTATTACCGGCGAGCCTATAGGTAAGGCTACACTGTCTGATTTTGCTTTCCCGAAAGTAACAGAAGACTTTTATTCCCTGCCGGTAAATGCTGTGGAGGTAAAATAATCCTACACTGTGATTGACCGTCTACGTGATTAGTGTAATAAGGACTAAGTTTAGGAACCGCTATGAAATTCTGAGTTTCTTTTCTTTGTGATACTTTGTGCCTCGGTAGCTTTGTGAGAAAAGTCGGTTTCGCCTTTGCCAACTTTACGAATTTTTTGATCCTGATAATTATCGGGATTGTGATAAAAAAATTGAAATAATGTACCCTAGAAAATTTCTTTTTACCAGCTTAATATTTTGCCTAATCTCGCATAGTTGTTTCTCCCAACCTACCATAAAAAACCTCGCTCTCGAGGGCGGCGGTATTAGAGGAATAGCTTTTGCCGGCACCATACATGTATTGGAAAAAGAAGGCATTTTGAAAGGACTGGAAAAAGTGGCAGGTTCCTCTGCAGGAGCAATTGCCGGTATGTTGATAGCACTGAATTATACCAGCCACGAAATAGATAGTGTTCTTTACGGTATAAAGTTTCAGAAGTTCAATGATGGCGGCTGGGGATTGCTGGGAAAATATAAGCGGGTAAGAAAGAAGTTTGGCATTTTTAAAGGTGATGCTTTCTACAAATGGCTGCAAGAGTTAGTTGAGTTTAAGACTGGAAATTCACTCACAGACTTTTCGCAATTGCACAACCTCCGCATAAGCGGCTACAAAGACCTGTATGTGACCGGCACCAATATAAGCAAGCAGGAATTACAGATATTCTCATATGAAAAAACGCCTCATGTTCCTATAGCATTATCTGTGCGCATAAGCTCCGGCATTCCATGGTATTTTGAACCCATAGCCCTGTATGATGATTTTACAGAAAAGCAGCCAGGCGACTCTGCACGCTACATTAATTATTTTGTAGATGGTGGCATGATTTGCAATTACCCTATCAGCATGTTTGATAGCTGCGTAGATTGTAAGAACCCGTTGATCGCAGATAAATTAATTTTCAATAAACACACACTAGGACTAAAACTAGAACGACAAGAACAGATAGAACTGTATAATGCCGGTGTCACCACAATTGCAAAATATAATCCAAAGAATTTCAATGACTACCTGATGGCATTTGCTAATCTGATGGTGGAAAAACTCGCAAGAAACTACCCCAATTTAGAAAACGAAAAAGGTCGTTCCATTTATATCTCCGACGGAAATTTTAGTCCACGTATAAAGAAATTACCAAAGAAAACGAAGGATGCGCTGTATGAGAATGGGGTGCGAGGAGCGGAGGAATATTTTAATTATTGATTATTAATTATTAGGTATAAATAAAACAGATTTCAATTAATGTCCTGTAACCGTTGGTTCCTATTTTAATGATTTCGTTGTAATAACTTATCAGTAGCCTTAATCAGGCATTTACAATTTACATCTTCATCAATAATTAATAATTAATGACCCTAGTGTTTATAAAAAACCGCTTCCTGCGGCTGAAACAATGGGTTGCGGGTAAATGAGGTATCTGTAAGGGTGTACATAAAATAGATCAGCTGATTTTTTTGCAGGGGAGACATGGTAATTTTCTTTTTAAGAATCGGGTCAATGTCATTGCGGCTGGTATCTATTGCCATGTAGTGATCTATCACTTCGCTCAGGGTATAAAACCTTCCATCGTGGGCATAAGGAAATGTAAGTTGTGTGTTCCT
>JBBKWE010000237.1:0-3618 GCA_037968795.1 Ferruginibacter sp. | reverse complement strand
CTTATCAACAAATTTCAGCCTTTACTTTTCACTACGGCCATTGCACTTTGCACCCTTTTTGCTATAAGTTGCAATGAGGCTACAGATAAAACAACTGAAACTGAAACGGAAGTTGTCTTGCCAGCAGAGCCTGTTATAACAGATACACTACCTGCACTAGATACTAGTGCCGTGCAAAAGCCGGAAGGCATTAAGAATGAAGCCCCTGTGCAAAATTAAATTATGAAGAGTTCACATTCCGGCAAGAGGTGTTTGCACTTAGCTGCAAAATCTGTTGTCGGATTTTTTTCACTGGTGCTATTTCTCATGTGCAGTCTTAGGTCCGGGGCACAATCCTACTTTTATTTTGAAAACAAGGTGCCAACAGCCGAAGACAGCAGCACTTCTTACTTTAGTTTTTTAATCGTAGAACAAGATGGCAATGCCGTGCTTAGAACAAGGCGTGCAGACAATCCTGCGATAGAGTATAAAATGACTGATTCTGTTTTTGCTGATAAAGCGGGCAGTAGCGGGCTTAAATATCTTGTGCCTTCAGAGGACCCAACTGTTATTGGAAGAGGCAGTTACCTGTATAAGAAACTTCGTTTCATTTTTAAGAAAACAACTGACAGCTCTGGCAGCTTTTATCTGCCTTACTATACAGAGTATAAAGATGATGAAGGCCATTGGACGAAAGTAGAAAACCTTGCGAGCGAGGAAAAAACTTACAATGAGCTTTTATTGCAGCAGGCTTTTGTCCGAATATTTTACAACGACGACGATTCTTTCTTTAAATATTTATATGATGAAAGAGACAGGGCAGTGCCCGGTACTGCGCGAAAAGAAAAGCTGTATTTTATTTTAGTTGCTAATACTAATGACGCCAGTATAGGTAAAAGTGTAGAAAGAGATTTTAATGCAATAGATGAAACTTTTACGACACTGGCTGCAAATCTTGGAATGAAAATTATATCTACCAAAATTTCCGGTAACGATTTTAGTAAGAAAAATCTGGACTATGCATTAGCCAACCTTAAGAGTCAAAGACCCTCCCCGATTGACATTGTTATTTTTTACTACAGTGGTCATGGTTTCCGGTATTCAAATGATGTAAGTCCTTATCCGCGAATGTCGCTCCGAACAAATACTAATCAGGATCTTGCACAAAATAATATGCCGGTAGAAGAGGTTTACAAGCAAATAAAAAAGTTAGGAGCCAGGTTGAATTTGGTGATAAGTGATTGCTGTAATAACGATATTGGGTCGCCTGTGCCGGTCGGACGGGATATATTAAAGACCCGCTCGGGAGGCTATAACACTACAGCACTTTCTTTAAATATGAAGAACTGTAAGGCGCTTTTTTTTAACCCGGAACCTATCTCCATCATTGCTACCTCTGCAGAAGCAAAACAATTAGCTACGGCTAATCCTGTTTTAGGGAGTTTTTTCACCTACTATTTTAAAGCATTTCTTGAGAAGAGTCTGTACAGCTTCCCAAATAGTGATTCCTGGCTTCGCTTGTTTCTTACCACAAAAGAAAGAGCGCGCTACCAAGCGCTTACTGCGCCGTGTGGCAGTGGTCGCTGTGTGCAACTAGCAGAAATAGACGTGAATCCTCCCCGATAGAAGTTATTCTATTCCTGATTTCTTGGTTATCCCAGGAATTCTATAACCTATAGGATTGAAATTCATATAAGGCAGCTCGAAACTATAGGTATGCTTCTCTTTTAAGGATTTCCACTCGGGAGTGTGCCTGAGACCTTCCCAAGCGTGGTCATAGTCTAAAACATATTCAAAACTAAATCCGGCATCTAAAACTTTTTCCAGCTCTGTCATAGCAGCATTATCTGCTTTTGATAAAGCCAGAGTTCTGGCAATAAAGTAAGAAATCCTAAGATTCTGCTCACATTTATATTCTTTTTCATCAAAAGAATCTTTTTCTGTAGAGAATAATACCGACACAGAGTCCTGCAAATATTTTAAAGTAAGTTTGTAATTTCCCGCAACTGAACTTGCTCTTGCTTTAAGGAGCATCGTCTTTCTTTTTTCCTCTGCATTCTTTGGTTTTATTTTTTGAAAGTAATTAACTTCTTTCCCATTTTTTGCCGTTAAGGATTGCCAGTCTGCTAATTGTATGAGTTGTTCTTGATTGCTTTTTTTCTGCTCATTTACAATTTGCAGTTGCTTAAGCGCTTCTGGCAGGTGTGCAATTGCAGCGAGATAATCTACATATTTTATTCTGATCTTATCGTCTTTTGGGGAGATGGTCAGTGCTTTTTCATACCAGGCAATAGACTGCTCCTCATTGCCCATCCAACTATACAGGTCTGCCAGCGCTTTTGCCGAAAGAAGGCCTGGGGTGACCTCTCCCGACAGTTTTACAGACTGCAAAAGAGCAGTCAGAGATTCTTGCACAGGGTCGTAAGTAGTTGCAGCAATTATTAAAGAATCGCTTAATCCCATTATAGGAAAATAGTAATCTTCATTTTGTTGCACCTCCGTTTGCCATGGATAAGCATAGGTTGCAATGGATTCATAAAATGAGGGATACTGTATTACTGGTAATTGCATAAATGCTAGCTGCAATCTATTGTATAAAAATAAGCCGGCATTTTGTTGCCAATAGGTATCTCTGGGAAACAGCCGAAGCATTTTTTGATAGAAATTATATACTTCACTCTCCAGGTAACTATTTATACTTAACCAGTAAAAATTAATGTCTCCTACACCATTTACATTCCATCCCTGTCGCTTTTCATCTATCGCCTTTTGCCGTTCATTTCCGGCTTCTCTGCTCAGGGCTACCTGTTGTAGCAATGTTTTTTCTGCTGCTTTGTAGTTGCCGAGTTTTTCATAAAGCCTTGAAGCCATAATAGCGCCCGTCATTATGATGGGGTTTTCTGTGGCCTTGGTCAGGTACATGTTTCGATCATAAATCATTCCATCAAACCATTTCTTCAGCGAGTCAAAATTTGCATAGGACGCCTGTACTTGCTGCCTGTGATTTTGTTCTTTTGCAATCAAACTATATTGCAAAAATGCTTTTTCGTTTTCGCCTTTTTCCTGGTAAAGTGCTGCCAGCCTATTTCTGTCTTCAAGAATATCATATTGATAATTGAGGATGGGCCAGGCCCTGCAGGTTTCTGCTTCTCCAAACTGATTTCCCAAAATATCCAGCGCCATTTTTCGCGGCAAGGCTTCATCGTCCAGATAATTTGCTACAGATAACTCTAAGTTTTTCTGTGCAAGATCGAAACTATGTTCTTCAAAATATTGCTTTCCCAGGTAGTGCTGTATTAATGGCAAGTCGGCTTTTTTTGAAGCCAGTTCTTCCAGTTGAGATGTGTATTTACCAATTGCGATAAGGCTATCTGCTTTGTACAAAGCAGCAAACATTTTAAAATACAGTTCTTTCTGTTCATTATCAGGAAAGTTGTCGCAGGCTGCACGAGCTCCGGTATGTATGTCATTCCATCCTATGCCTCCTAGTTCTACACCATATCTAAAATTCTGATCGTTTATGGCAAAGTCTTTTTTCCTTGTTTGCGTTTCGTAAAAGTATAAATTGGCCTCTTCGTACCTGGCTGTTTCTACATAAATATTTGCCAGGCGCTCATAGGGCAGATAATGAACCTTGTT
>JBBKWE010000236.1:0-47336 GCA_037968795.1 Ferruginibacter sp. | reverse complement strand
GGTACCTGGGCTCGCACGCCAGAGCAATTGTATTTTTTCCAGGAAAAGCACATTGCAGAATATCAGAAAAAGCAAATCGCCATTGCAAAAAATGCCTTGCAGTCCCTGGCTTCTGCCGGGAAATTTATCTACATAACCTGCTCTGTGTTCGCAGCAGAAAATGAGGCGGTTGTTTCCATTCTGGAGAAAGAAGGTCAATATAAATGTACATCACAACAATATTATTCTGGTGCCGGGCAGAAGGCAGATACTCTTTTTGTGGCGGTGCTGGAGCATAGTTAAGGCAAAGCCGAGGTCTGGTCTCCCACCAGCCGACCGTATGCCGATACCTGATATCTATCCCACCATTCGACCTAAAACTTCTCCTACCTTTTTATAATCTGCTTATTTAATATCATTTCTCCATCTGCCATTACAGTAAGATAATACATACCCGCAGATCTGTTCTGCATCGGTATAACCAGGTTATTCGTCCCTTCAGCCTGGTCAAACTGATTACTATATATTTTCTGCCCTAGTGCATTTACCACGCTTACAGAGATCTTTGCCGCAGTACTTCTTACCAGTGCCACGGTAAGATTATTAGTAACCGGGTTGGGGCCAAATGAAATTGTATTCTCCGCAGGGTTGCAGCTTTTTACATAATTCAGCGCAAGGCTATCCAGCATAAAAGTAGTATCGCCTGCTATTTTTAATTGAAAACGGTATTGTACAGCGCCTAAGGATTGTCCATTGAGATTATCCTGGAACACATAATTCTTTATAGAAAACGGCGCCTGACCCTGCCAGGTATTGATGGTAGTGTAAGCGGCTTGTCCTGCTGTTTTTCTTTGCAGCTCTATAGTCATATCACTGGTAGTCTTGGCGCTAAGACTCAAGCTTACGTTGCAATCTACGATGGAGGCCTGCTTCGTTACCAGCTTTTGCTCCAGGATCACAAATGCTTTTTTCACATCGGGTATACCATAGCCTATTCGGTCATCAGGATTCGTAGCTCGGGTTCCGGTTTTTTGCAGCACATCAATTATGCCCATATTATTAATCTCTGGAAAAGCCTGCCAAAGACAAGTTGTAATACCCGCCATATTGGGACATGCAAAGGAAGTACCATTCGCATACTGTGGCTGACCGGTAGATGGGTTTGCCACTATAGCAAATAATCCCGTTGCGGCTACGCTGGGCTTTATCTGTCCATCACTGCTGGGTCCGTAGCTTGTAAAGGACGCTACCCTGCCGGTAGTATCTACTGCCCCTACAGATAATACACTGTCTGCATCTGCCGGGGTAATGATATACCGCCAGGCACTATTCCCTTCATTACCTGCAGCTATCACTACCATCATTCCTTTTTTGGCCGCAAAGTCTGCTGCCCGGGCGCTAATGGTGGTATTGCCATCCATATTTGCGTACGTATAATTTAAACTTGGATCATCAAAATCATAATAACCTAGCGAGGTAGAAGTGATGTCTACGCCTGTACTATCTGCCCGCTCAGAGGCAGCAGCCCAGTTTTGCTCCTCAATGGGGTATTCGCTGGCTACATCCTCTGTGCGGTACAGGTAAAAGGAAGTTTTAGGCGCTGTACCTACAAATACGCCGGGAAGGTTGGCTCCTATCGTACTCAGGCATTGCATGCCGTGGGTATCGTCTTCGTCAACACTTTCTTCTCTGGCCACAAAATCCCAGGTGCCCAGTATTTGTCCGTTCCTTCTAATGCTATCAAAAGTGGGTAGGGTCTTATAATGATAAAAGCCTGCATCCATTACGGCCATCTGCATACCCTGTCCTTGAAAGCCACGATCGTGAAGCCAGTCTGCCCTGTGCAACTTTACCTGACCATTACTTCTTCCGTAAGGTAAGGCAGTGGTACCGGTTTGTTCTGCTCCTCGGTTGCTTTCTCCCGGTACTTCGGTTGGCTGCGGCGGGTCTAGTTTTTTATAAACCGGAAAGTAATTTGTGTTCACCCGCGAAGCAATCGCTTTCGAAGATTTTACGAAAGGGAAGTCATTTATTTTTGCCAATGCTGCCGCATCGGTAGTACGAATCGCCACCTGATTGAGCCATTTACTCACGTTCAAAATTTCTACATTGCCTGCTTTTTTTATGCTATCTAGGTAGCGGGCCGTTATTGGCAGGTCAGTACTATCAATTGGGATGTTGTATCTCGCTCTTCTCGCCACTGACCTTGCAGAAAGGTAAGCCGTAGGATTAGCAAGGGTAAATGTGTTGCTGCCTTTATCTTTGAGGACAATCAAGTAGCGAGTTTGTTGTGCCTGTGTAGAAAATCCTATAAAAATAAAAAGGAAGATGAGGGTATATTTTATGTTCATAAATTCTTGTTTGAGAGATAAAGATAATAAATATTAAAACCTGTAGTTCTGCGAAAGGTCCATTACATAATAACTACGATTTCGAAAACGGTCAGGTTGTTTTTTATTCTACCTTTTTTTATTTTTAGCACAATAGGAAAACTGTTGTGTTGCCTAATTAAAGCTTAAGAATTTAAAATTACCACAGAAGTAATCAATAAAAAACCCACAGCTAAATTTTAACTGTGGGTTTTCAGCAACTAGCAAAATGCTTTAATTGCTCATTTTGTTAGCAGCATTCTCTGCTTCATTGTCAGCTTTTTCTGCGGCGTTTTCTGCATTGTTAGATGCTTTCTCTGCTGCATTCTCTGCGTCGCTTACGGTGTTTTTTATAGCAGCTCCGGCTTTGTCTAAAATATTTCCGTCATCGGCTTTAGCGTCATTCTTTGCTTTTTCAGCTGCGTTCTCAGCATCGCTTGCGGTATTTTTTACGGCATTCTTTGCATCACTGTATGTATTTTTTACTGCAGTACCTGCATCACTTAATGCGTCTTTGGCCTTGTCGCCCAGATTTTTATTGTCTTCCATGATTTGTAATTTTTTAAGTGAATAAATAATTACTTATCTATATGCAATATGCATACCATGGTGAAAAGATAATAAGAGATAGAAAAATTAAGTGATAAGTGAGCAATATTTGCCACAGATGACCATTATAACTAATGGGTATACTTGGCTTTTATGGGCTCAAGACGAACAATTAATAATATTGACAGAATCTGAGAAGTGCAGTAGTAACACCGCCGTGCATCCGCGAAGGCATCAGACTGCTACCAGCATTAGCACATCAGCACATAAACTAATCAGCACATTAACCAGGCATCCTATGAATACTCTTCTCCAGTTGTTTTATTTGGTCTACGATCTGTGGAGTTTCGGGCTTGTAGGCTTTGGCCTGTTTAAAGTATTGCTTGGCGGCTCTAAACTCACGCCTGCGCATCATGATACTGCAAAGTTGTAAGTAGGCAGCGGCTTTATTTTCTTTATCGGGTAGGCCGGCACGGATAGCTTGCCTGATATAACTCTCACCTTCTTTAAGATTTCCTTTTTGTATTTGCAGCATGCCCAGTTGTAGTTTATTGGGGCCATCTGCCTGCTTGGTAAGTGCTCCGCCTCCAAGGGACACACTTTTTTTCATGTGTTTTTCTGCGGTATCATAATCCTCTGCCATCATAGCAAGGTTTCCTTTTATGGTATAGTACACACTACGCATAGGCTTTATAAGAAGCTGGGGAAACATAATACCATCTACCACTTTCTTGGCTCCTTCCATATCGCCATCTTCCATATAAGACTGTATAAGACGCATAGGGCCAAAGAGAAAATGACCAAGAATAAGCACTACTGCTAGGATATATAAAATAAGCGATGGCCAGAAACCAGCCTGCACATTCGTAAAAATGGCTAAGGCAAGCAGTACCAATCCGATCCACAAACGATACTTTATAATTACATTTAAAAACTTCATATTAATATTTACAATTTACTGCCGCTTTATTGCCTAGATAATCAAAATGCCTGTAGGCAAAAGTGCGCAAAATACACAGGCTTAATAGTGGTCTCACCAAGAATCGAACTTGGATCTAAAGTTTAGGAAACTTCTATTCTATCCGTTGAACTATGAGACCAATTCCCCTTTTGGGAGAGGGATGCAAAGAAACATACTAAATAGAATATTTCAAAGTATATCTGAAGTGATAGAATTGATTACTACCATACTTCCCTCAATGGCTTTGTAGCATCAAAATAATTAATGAAACAGAGGTTTACCTGGGAGCTATGCGGTTAAATTTTCTCCAAATCACTTCAAAGTAAACCTCCCTCTCAACCCTTCATCAGAACTTCCTCCCACCTGCACCGCAAACACGCCGGGCTCTACAAAAAACTTCCCTTCATTATCATAGTACCCTAGTTCTGCATCTGTGAGTACGAACTCTACTGTCTGCGATTTTCCTGCGGCAAGATTTATCTTTTTAAAACCTTTAAGCTCTTTCACCGGGCGCACGATTTTGGCAAATTTATCTTGTATGTACAGCTGCACCACTTCTTCTCCTGCTCTGCTGCCGGTGTTAGTCACAGTTACTTTCACTTTTATATTTTTATTATCGGAGCTGTCTATTGTAAGGTCTGAGTAAGTAAATTTTGTGTAGCTCAATCCATAACCGAAAGCATATTGCGGGCTATTCTTCACGTCAGAGTAATGCGACCAAAACACTTCATTCTTTTCTGCACCACGACCTGTAAAGAAATGGTTGTAGTACAAAGGCAATTGCCCAACTGCACGAGGAAAACTCATTGGCAACTTACCAGAAGGGTTGTAAGCTCCTGTAAGTACTTCAGCAATGGCATTACCCGTTTGAGACCCTAGCTGCCAGGCTTCTACAATCGAAGGAATATTTTCTGCCGCCCAGGGAATAGTAAGGGGGCGACCATTCATCAGTACCAAAACTATCTTCTTGTTCACTTTATACACCGCTTCCAGCAGTTGTTGCTGTAGCCCCGGTAGTCCTATTTCACTTCTACTACGACCCTCGCCGCTCATAAAGCCGTGCTCACCCAAGACCATTACAACAATGTCTGCGGTCTGTGCGATCTTCACTGCGGCAGGAAATCCGGAGCTGTCTGTTTCATTAATCACCACTTCATGGATGAAATCCACAGGACCTACGGTGAGGTCTGCGCCCTTACGGTAACTATAATCAATACCATAGTTTCTAAATCCTTCTATTACCGAAATAGCAGTGCCATCGTCTGATCCGATCCTCCAGCTACCAAGCGGACTTGTTTTATCATCTCCCAGTGCTCCAATCACCACAATATTTTTTTGCGACTTACTAAAAGGTAGTAAGGGAGCTCCCTTACCAATAGAATCATTTTTTAGTAAAACAATACTGCGCTTAGCCATGTCTAGCGCATCGGTTGCAAGGGCAGGACTGTACACCGTCTCCTTCTCCCGCTGTTCATTACAATAGCGATAAGGGTCATCAAACAATCCCAGCTTATATTTAATAGTAAGAATTCTGGCGGCGGCATCGTCTATCAGATTTACGGGTACCGTACCTTCCTCTACCAGTTTTTTTAAATGGCCAATGTAAGCGTAAGATTCCATATCCATATCCGAGCCTGCGGTTATAGATTGCAAAGCGGCTTCTTTTAAATTAGAAGAATAGCCGTGTGCTATCATCTCTGCCATAGAGCCCCAGTCTGAGATTACAAAACCTTTAAAACCCCAGTCGCCTTTGAGTATTTTTCTTTGCAACCAGGCATTTCCCGTAGCCGGAATGCCATTGAGGGTATTAAAACTATTCATCACCGTAGCCACATCTGCATCTATTGCTGCTTTAAAAGGTGGAAATATAATATTGTATAAAACGGAATTACTCACATCTACCGTATTATAATCTCTTCCTCCTTCTGCAAAGCCATAGCCGGCAAAGTGTTTTGCACAGGCAGCTATTGTCGTAGGGAGCGATAAGTCCGTTCCTTGAAATCCTCTTATTCTTGCGGCACCTACCAGCGAACCGAGGTAGGGATCTTCACCAGCGCCTTCCATCACTCTGCCCCAGCGGGCATCGCGGGTAATATCTACCATAGGGGCAAAGGTCCAGTTTATGCCCACTGCTGCTGCTTCTTTGGCAGCATTGGCTGCAGACTTTTGTATAACGGGAAGGTCCCAGCTAGCTACTTCTGCCAGGGGAATTGGACCCAAGGTTTTATGACCATGTATAACGTCCAAACCAAAAATTAATGGAATGCCCAATCGGGATTCTTTTACTACTATTTCCTGTAACTTTCTCACATCAGCTACTCCCTTTACATTGAGCACAGAGCCAACAAGTCCTGCTCTAAGATGATCATATTTTTGCTTTGCATTACCCTGCACCGGAACCGGACCTGTCACTTGCCAGAAACCATTGTACTGGTTCATTTGCCCTATTTTTTCTTCCAGGGTCATTTTTTGCAGAAGGGTTTGCACTTTTTGGGCAATGATCTCATCGGCAGTTTGGGAGTAGGCAGTGCTTGTAATTATAATAAGAAGCAATGAAGTTACTAAGCGGGAAAAGCGAAATGGCATATTTTGTTTTTTTGGGAAAGATAATTAATTAAAGGGATTGTCTGAACTGTGATTTATGTGATTACTGTGATAATCCAGTTTTTACTTAACTAATCATTTCGGGGATACATTTTATGATAGGAGATCCCCCCTATAGTTTTTGGCAAATAAAGAAAAGGACTAGTATAGTAGATAGTGCTAAATGGGTCATTATAAAACAAACAGTTCAAAATTTCCATTTTTTGATTTTTGCCACTAAGTCCCAATGGCGGAAAACTGCACAAAGATTGCATTAGGAAATGCAGGCAATATTTTCATACTGAAACAAATTTATATTAAGTTAACTAAATTTAGTGCTTCTTAGAAGCCAGGCGCCTTATTGGTACAGAAAAAAAATCCCCGACAAAAAGTGCCGGGGGAAATATCATATATATGTGAAAAGCGTTCCTTCACCAATAAAATCTATCTAAGCTTGTGCATATAATCATTATTCATAAATTGACGCTTTATGTCTTTCAGGTCATTGCTTATGCTAGCGTCTATCAATAAATCTGCAAGTTGCAATTTGAAGCCGCCGATTAAACTTTCATCTACTTCTGCTTCCCACTCTATATTTTCCAGCTGCTTTTCTGATTGAATTTTAGCTGCAATAGCTTTCTGTAATTCTTCACTTACGGGTGCTGCACTGGTAAATTTTACCTTGTGAATATTGTGCTTCTCATTGTACTGCTCCTGAAAAGATTCCGCTATCTGAGGCAAATTGAGTTCACGATGTTTTTGCAATAGCAGGCGAATAAATAAAGATGTCATTTCACTTACTCTACCATTAAGCACAGCTTCAATAATTGATCTTTTCTTGCTAGCCGAAATTACAGGACTATCTAGCACCATGGTAAACTCAGGATTTTCCTTGCAAATCTTAGCAAGTAACTGCATATCATTTTTCACAGCTTCTAGTTCATTGCGTTCTATAGCTAATCCAAATATACTTTTTGCATACCTATGTGCGAGTCTGGGATTTTTCATTTTCTCTGGAATTTACAAGTAAAAGAATTCGCAATTAATTAAGGCGCATATCATTTGCTAGTGTACTAATATAGCTTTCCTGCTCAGATTTATTTGCCAGCTCTTTTCTCAATACTTTTTCACTTACTTCTACCACAAGATTCCCAACGGTATTCTTAATTTCTGTAAGTGCCGCCATTTTCTGCTGTTGAATAGAAGCCTGAGCATCTGCAATGATCTTAGCTGCTTGTACTTTTGCTTCGTCTTTTGCTGCCGCTATCATTTTGTCTTTAGTCTCTTTAGCTTCTTTTATCATTATAGCTCTTTCCTCTCTTGCTTCTGCTAGTAGCTTCTCGTTATCATTCTTAAGCTGCGCCATTTCCAGCTTTACTTTCTCTGCAGAGGTAATAGCGTCATTAATGTTTTTTTCACGCTCGTCAAGACCATTGATGATAGGCTTCCAGGCAAACTTTTTTAGAAGAAAGAAAACGATAAGGAATGCGATAAGCACCCAAAACATGAGACCTAATTCTGGTAATAAGAGTTCCATTCTTTTATTATTTTATGTGGTTATTTTAAAACCTTGGGACTAATTTTGTAAGAAAGAAAATACTGCGCCTTCGCCCTGTGCTCGGGCGCAGTATAGTGTTTTTGTCGTGTGCTATACTTATTTAAGTACGGCTAATAATCCTGCGATTACAGCAAAAAGGGCAACACCCTCTACGAAAGCTGCAGTAAGGATCATATTTCCACGAATGTCGTTGCTCGCTTCCGGCTGGCGTGCAATAGCTTCTACCGCACCTTTACCAATCTGGCCAATACCAATACCTGCACCAATAGCTGCAAGACCGGCACCAATAGCGCCACCGAAATGAGAATAACCAAGCTGAACTTCAGCTACAAAAGTCATCAATGTCATGATACTTGTGTTTTATATGAATGAAAAATAAATACTAAATTATTACGGGCTCTGCGTGACCATCAACATCATCATGACCACCCTCAAAACTCTGACCTATAAATACCGCTGTAAGATTGGTAAATATAAATGCCTGAATAAATGCTACTAATAGCTCAATAAAATAAATAAATACAGTAAATAATATACTTATAGGAGAGAAGCCGTATCCTGCTACACTGGTCATTGCTCCAAAAATAAATATAAGACTGATAAAGCTAAGAATGATAATGTGACCCGCAACCATATTAGCAAACAAACGTATCATTAAAGCTGCGGGCTTTATAATAAGTACACCGGCAAGCTCTATAGGTATCAATATTAGTTTTACTAGCAAAGGAACTCCCGGAGGCCAGAATATGTGTGCCCAGAAATGCCCATTGGTACTAGCAATAATAACTACTAAAGCTACAAGACCTAGTATGATGGTAAATGCAGTGTTACCTGTAACATTAGCTGCACCTGGCAATAATCCAAATAAGTTATTTATAAGTATAAAGAAGAAAATGGTTAATAAAAGGGGCATGTATCTCACCCACTTCTTTCCCAGATTAGGCTTAGCCACTTCGTCTCTTACAAAAGTAATAACAGGCTCTACAGCATTCTGCCAGCCCTTAGGTGCAGAAGTAACGCCTATTCCTTTCTTGTATTTTCTAGCGATACCAGTCATTAATAGTACCAATACTAGCAGCGCAAGTATCATCTGCACCACATTCTTAGTAAGGGAGAAGTCATATACTTTGCTGCCATCTTCTGCGTGTATCTTCCCCTCGTGCATAGTGTAGCCGTTGTAAGCGGCGTGGCCATGCTCAAACTTGGAGCTCATAAAAGCTGAGAAGCCTTTCGTAGGAGAGTATAATAATACGGGTAAAGGAATAGTTGCATGAAAATCTCCTATGTCGAAGAAATGGAATTCGTGGGCATCTTTTATATGCTCCAGAATTATTTTTGCAGGGTCTAGTTTTGCTTTTTCTCCGTCGTGATTCTCTGCAGCATGTTCCTGTGGGGTATCCTGGCTATAAGCGGGAAGAGAAATCCCTAGCACAAAAACGCCGAAAGTCGCTACCAATATAGATTTAAACCATTTTTTTGCCATAACTACCCTTGTAATTTTGCGCAAAGATAAGGGTTTTGAGTGCACTTATGCAAGTGTGATAGCAGCTATTTAAAAATTGAAATTCCCCTTCTTCAGGGGTTAAAAAACGATGATTGCAGTAGCCGGTAATCAGGAGGCCATGGAGATATTTCAGAGTTAACTAGGAAATTCGGCTTCGCTTGGTCGTTTTATTGATTGGATATCTTTTCCCAATTTTGGAAACAGGCAGGTATTAAAGCACACTTTCCTGTGTTTCAAATTGCAATTTGTGTAGCTCGTAGTAGTGCCCTTGCTTTTGCATGAGTGTTTCATGGCTTCCTATTTCTTTTACTTCGCCTGCATCTAATACCAAAATCTGATCAGCTTTTCGTATGGTACTAAGTCTATGGGCTATAACTATTGAAGTGCGGCCGGCTATAAGTTTATCGATTGCTTCTTGTATGAGTTGCTCACTCTCACCGTCTACACTACTGGTGGCTTCATCCAGAATAAGAATTGCCGGGTCGTACAGTAGAGCTCTTACAAAGGAAAGTAGCTGTCGCTGTCCCATACTTAAAGTAGCACCTCGCTCCATTACTTTATAATCATAACCACCCGGTAGCTGCATTATAAACTTATGCATGCCTATAAGTTTTGCAGCTTCTATTACGGCTTCTTTTGAAATAGCCTCATTGCGTAGCGTTACATTTTCTGTGATAGATCCGCTAAAGAGAAAGACATCTTGCAGCACTACACCTATTTTACTTCTCAGGTATTGTAATTCATATTTTTCAATGTCTGTATCATCTATACTTATAGTTCCACTGTTTACTTTATATAATCTATTGAGCAAACTTATTATGCTGGTTTTGCCGCTGCCGGTGTGCCCTACTATTGCAAGCGTATGCCCTGCGGGAAGCGTAAAATTGATATTGCGCAGCACATATTGATTGGGTAGATAGGAAAATGACACGTCATCAAAACGTACTTTCCCTTTCATTTCTGCTGCCGTAAAACTTCCCTCATCTTCTGTAATATCTTCATTATCCAGAACTTCAAAAACCCTTTGGCTGGCTATCATACCCATTTGCAATACATTAAACTTATCTGCCAGAATACGAAGAGGGCGAAATAATAAATTGAGGCAAAGAATAAAAGAGGTAATGATGCCCCCAATATTTTCTGCCGTTTCTCCCGGAATATTAGCAGCATTTTGAGCAGCCCACCATACCAATAAACCAATGGACATGGCAGATATAAGCTCTACTACCGGGAAGAAAACAGAATAGGCAAATATGGCTTTTATATTAGCGCCGAGATGTCGTTTATTTATGGCAGAAAACTTTTCCTGTTCTCTTTCTTCTGCCGCGAAAGCTTGTACAAGGCTCATTCCTGTAATATGCTCCTGCACAAATGCATTGAGGCTGGCAACGGTATTTCTAACAATTGTAAAAGATTTATTTACTGCATTCTTAAAGAAATAAGTAGCTACAATAAGAATGGGAAAGGGAGCGAGGCAGACCAGACTTAGCCGCCAGTCTGTTACAAACATATAAGTAAGTACAGAAAAGATACTCAGCAGATCGCCTATTATGGGGATAAGCCCGTCACTAAAAATATCATTTACACTTTCTATATCATTTATTGTACGGGTAGTAAGTGTGCCTATGGGGGTTTTATCAAACTGCGAAAGATTGAGATTAACTACTTTTTTGTAGGTAGTTACTCTTAAGTCATTTACCACAGATTGCCCCAGAGCGGCAGTGGTAAAGGAAAACAAGAATCTGCATACTGTCTCCAGCAGCAGTAAAGCGATTTGTATTATCGTAATTTCAATAAGAAAGCCGCCTGGTCCGGCAAAGAAATGAGCGGCGGCATTATTTTTCAAGCCTTCATTAAGTGTGATCTGAATAAGCAAAGGGCGCACAGGGGCAAGGGCAGCGAGGAAAATGGCCAGGAATAGAGATAAGAAAAACTTTCGCTTGTGGGGCGCAGAAAACTGCAACACCCTTTTTAGCACAGAGAGTTTTATCTTTTTAGCAGGTTGCGCTATTGACATATCGTGCGAAGGTAAACCAACTTAATGTATAAGTTTGAGTAAGTAAATGTGAAATTGTCATAACTAAAACGAACTATAGCTTACCCATTTTCATATTATAGGCCTTTAAGAAAATCGCACCCAGATTTTTGTACGGAGGAATATAATCTTCCCAACTTTCTCTTATAGTTTTGCTAGGATCTGTGCTAAAGGAGGATGAAAGTGCAGACCACATTGTACGCCAGTCAAGTGCCTTACCATCTTTTAATGTATTGTTCATATAATTGAGAATAGGTCTGTTTATGTCACCAGCTCCTACTTCTTTAGTAGAAATGATGTGAGCATCCGGAGATATCTCCAATATTTCATTTAAATTTTTATAGCCTCCACAGCTTCCCAGTACCACTACCTTGGCGTCGCCGGGCATTCTATCTATTGTGCCAGGCAACCAGTAACTGTGCCCACGATGCACCACTATGCTGGGATGCATTCCTTGTGATTTCAGATAATTATTCAGGTGTACCTGAGCAGAGTCATCAAGATTTTTATCACTATCCAGCGGTTTGTTACTATATATATAAATATCGCCTTTTCTGCTTTTTATTTCTACCCACTCTTTCTCATTTTTTATAATCCAGTCAGCGGAAGAAAAAGAATTTACAAATGGTGGGTAAAAGGCTTTACCATCCTCATCGCCATAGAAAAATACTTGCTGTACAATACGGCCTTTACTGTCTTTTAGAGCACTTTGATCAACTTCGTAAATCGAAGGAATTCCTATAAGTGCAGTAAGGTCTATTTTATTTTCTGCATCTGCGCTTAGAAAAACAGTTTTCAGCAGATTGTAAATAACGGTACCTCTGCTATTGCTTTCTGCTATAGCGTTGGCTTCATTCTTAGTTACATTTGCAAGCATACTTGCTCGTAGTTCCTTATTTACGATGCTGCTGTAAGAATCTGCGACATCTACTGCATCTTCCAGATTATCGCCCTTATCAA
The DNA here is from genome assembly GCA_037968795.1 of Ferruginibacter sp. Classification (GTDB taxonomy): domain Bacteria; phylum Bacteroidota; class Bacteroidia; order Chitinophagales; family Chitinophagaceae; genus Ferruginibacter. The sequence goes on along the minus strand of JBBKWE010000236.1, from coordinate 34,838 downwards.
GATTGCTCACAAAAGCTTTCATGAGCACTGCCGCATTATCTTTAGTCATACTGCCAAGAAAAACATCCAACTGATTATAGTTAGCCGCCATTTTAATAAATTTCTTAAAAAAGTCAAAGTGAACATCTATCAACAAACTATCTCCTCTAAATGGATTTCCTTTTAGCGTGAGTAAGCGGGTAAAACTATGTTTATAGCTACTGGTGTAAATTTCCGATTCGCCCATCACAATCATATAATACAACTCTTCTGCTGTAAGTGGCTGAATGGCTCTCATTCGATAAGGCGTTGGGCTATTATGCAACTCATTTATTCTGCCTACAAAGTGTTGCATCGTTTTTTTACGAAGCATATCCCGCAAGCCATTCACCCCAAACATAACAAGTGGTGTATCTCTTGCATTCAACCTCTTAGCATAATCTATTTCTGTAGCCACCAGCAATTTGTAATACCCTACACTATCGTAATTTTTTCCTCCATCTCCCACTATTTTTTCTATGTCTGCTATTTGTTTTTTCTTGTGTAGCAGGTCATCCATAAAAGGAAAGTAGAACAGGGCTGTAGGCATCTGGCTCAGTTTGCTTATAAGCTGAACGGTGGAGTCATTAACAGTATGAATAAATTTGCCTTCAGCAGTATATTTACTTTGTGCATATGAATATAATCTAGTAGGGGTGCGCTGTGCACTCAGAGTAATAAGGCTATCGGCAAAAGGCTGCTGCAAGAACGGTTTTATAGTCTGTAAAATCTCATTTGGATTTTGCTCTATGTATTTTAAATATACAATATTGCGCAGTTGCTGGTCTTCTTTAGTTCCTATAAAAATTTCAGAATTAATCTTGGCCGTTATATATGGAGCAGCCTTTATAAAAGATAGAAGTGATTTATTGTCCTGCCTTGCTTTAAAAATTAAGGTGAACTCTTCCAGCATAGCTGGTAAACTTATCGGATCTATTTGCCTGTTTTGCCATGCAAGACGATACTTTGACAGAAAATCTTCTATGAAATTGAGAAATCTAACTTTTTCATTTCTACTTGAAATTTTAGAGCTTTTTTCTATTTCAAATCTTAGTGCATCTACTTTGTTAAATAATGCATACGCTAATTGTAAGTCAATGACCTCATTGTTGGAAACCGAAAGTTTGCCATCTTTCTTGCCGTCGTTGGCATCTATCTGCTGCTGCTCCTTTATAATCTTATCATGAAAATACTGTCGATCTATGGGAATGACTACTGTATCTTTCTGCGCTGCGGCAGTATAGCTTATCACGGAAAATATAATAATGTATAAAACTTTCATATAGGTTTGCTTCCTTTCAAATATTGTGCAAATTTAATTAATTGCTTTAACTAAGATAGGTGAGAATGTGGATAGGATGCCAAATCCTAGTTCTAAAGGGTATACAATAACGCTTCGTTAACGCTAATGATTGGAATTGCGATCAACTAAATTTGAATTCTCTAATTAGTGGGAAACATTATTTTAGAAAATTTATTTTCGATTTTTACTTGTATTAATTTATTATGAACAAACTTGTCACTAGTGCCATTATGCCTATCATTTATATAGCTTTGTAAAGAAGCCAATGACAGATTTACCCAAAATACTTATAGCAGATGATGAACCGGATATTCTGGAAATACTGGAATTTAATCTCGCGGCAGTAGGTTATACGGTTTTCAAAGCCAAAAATGGTATTGAGGCGGTAGAATTAGCTAAGGCGAATCTCCCTGATCTTATTATTCTAGATGTTATGATGCCACTTAAGAATGGCATAGATGCCTGTAAGGAATTGCGCTCCATCCCTGTTGGCAAAGACGCAATTATAGTTTTTCTTACGGCAATGGGCGATGACAAATCGGAGATTATTGGATTAGAAGCTGGTGCAGATGATTACATTACCAAGCCCGTAAAACCTAAAGTGCTATTGAGTAAGATACATGCACTTTTTCGTCGGTCTGGAAAGGACACCTCACAAGTGATTACCCTTGGCGATCTGGTGATAGACAAAGAACGATATGTCGTGCAATACGATGGCGAAGACATAACCCTTGCCCGCAAGGAATTTGAGTTGCTTATTCTACTTGCCAGCAAACCAGGTAAGGTATTTTTAAGGAATGAAATATTAAATCAAATATGGGGTACAGAGGTAATAGTGGGCGATAGAACTATTGATGTGCACATAAGGAAAATAAGGCAAAAGCTTAAGCTTAATTGCATTACTACTGTAAAAGGGGTAGGATATAAATTTGAGTTGCCAAATTCATAAAGCAATACCTAAATAATAATTGTGGCGCTTCTAGTACCTTCAATAAAAAATTTTCCAAATTGTTTTCTTCTAAAAACTTATCGCCAAGAAAATTATCTGCTTTTACAGCGCTGCTGCTAAGTGTACCTATAGCGCTTGGTTTTTACGCCCTTGGTCATAAGTGGACGGTGACAATTATATCTTTTCTCATCATTTTTATTGGCAGCTATGGCCTGATTTCTTTTACCCTGCAAACCTTTATTTATAGAAAGATAAAACTCATTTACAAACTCATTTACCAGACTAAGGCAAATAAAAGAGAGGCGTTTTATTACAAAAGCATTCTTCCTCAAAAAGGAATAGATGAAGTAAGAGAGGACGTGGAGAAATGGGCCAAGAAAAAATCACGAGAAATAGAAATGCTAAAAAAGAACGAGGAGTTTCGTCGGGAGTTTTTGCAAAATATAAGTCATGAATTAAAGACACCCATCTTTGCTATACAAGGCTATGTAGATACACTGCTGGGTGGTGCCATGAATAACCCTGAAGTAAATGTGAAATTTCTGCAAAGCACCTCCAGGAATGTAGAGAGGCTTGCAAGCCTTGTGCAGGATCTGGATGAGATAAGCAAGCTGGAAGGGGGGCTTATGCAACTAAAATCCGAAACATTTATAATACAGGATGTCATGCGGGAAGTTTTTGATTCCCTCTACCTCATGGCAGCAAAAAAGGAGCTGAGAATGAGTATAAAAAAGGGCTGCGAGCTCCCCCTACAAGTAGTGGCAGACAAAGAAAAGATAAGACAGGTGCTGCTCAATATTGTGCAGAATGCCATTAAATACGGAAGAGAAGAAGGGCTCGTAGAGGCTAGTTTTTATGATATAGATGGTAAGCACATCCTCATAGAAATAAGCGACAACGGTATTGGTATTTCAGAAAGTCACTTGCCCAGAGTCTTTGAGCGTTTTTACCGTACAGATCTTGCCCGAAATAGGGTAGCAGGCGGCAGCGGCCTGGGTCTGAGTATTTGTAAGCACATTATAGAAGCACATGGGCAGGCTATACATGTAAGGAGTAAGATAAATGTGGGGAGTACTTTTGGGTTTACGCTACCTTCTGGCTAGCAGCCTTCCATTAATAAAGCCATTCGCTGCAAGCAGGAATGGCTGTCTATTTATTATTTCTTATTGAATTATTACTCGGCTTCGGCTACTACTTCCTTTACCTCTGGTATCATACGTTTCATCATACCTTCTATACCTGCTTTGAGTGTAATTGTGCTACTAGGGCAGCCGCTGCAACTTCCTTGCATGGCAAGATTTACAACGCCATCTTCATAACTTTTAAACTGTATAGCGCCGCCATCCATTTCTACGGCTGGCTTCACGTAATTTTCTAAAAGTTCTTTTATTCTTTTTACCACATCGTCATCATCTGCACTTACGGTATTACTGCTTTCCTGCTTTATAGCGGCTACGGCTTCTTCATTTACCACCACTTTTCCTTCTTCCAGGTAGTCTTTAAGAAAGGTTTTTATAGCAGGAATTACATCCTGCCAATCTTCGGCATCTGCAGTTTTTGTAAGCGTAATAAAATTACTCGCTATAAAAACAGATTTTATAAAAGGAAAAGTAAAAAGCTGCTGTGCCAGCGGCGAAGGTCCTGCTGATTTCTCCTCTGCAAAATCTATGCTCTTGCCGGGGTACAAAAGTTTATTAGCCACAAACTTCATCGTTTCTGGATTGGGCGTCATTTCTGTATATATACTTATAACCGGGTTTCCTGTCTTTATCATGATCTATTCTTGTAAAATTGAAGAGCGAATTTACGAAAATTGCAGGTAGGAGATTGTTAAGAGGAGGTTTTTCTACTTATCTCGTAAATTATAGTGGATAATATAATCTACTGGGCTAATTTCATTTTTGAATTTATTTTCCCTTAACTCCTATTCAACTGTATTATCGGCATCTCCTCAAAAACCGTATTAAACTCAGATGTAATAGCATATTTACCGTTTTATTTGCTATTTGAAACGAAAAATACCGTGTTTTTTGAAGATTGTGGCTATTTTGCTTTCGGTCGGCAGGGAAGCTTTGTAGGGGAATTTTTATTAAGTTAAGTGTAGACTTCTAGAACAAATTAAACGGAAAGGCACAAACGCCGTTGGCCGGGAGGCCAGACGGCGGAATTCCTCGCATCCCTCTGTAAATCACAGCAGCCCCATCACTCCACTATCCTCAACTTCGCATAATTCAACATAATCTTCTTCTCCCCATTATGCTCAAATTCTATAATAGCAATCGGGTTATGCGAAGCACCTTCTATTTTTTTCACATTTCCAAAGCCAAATTTTTGGTGCTCTACTTTTGCGCCTTCTGCAAGAGCACTTGTATCGCTAGGCGCAAAGTTTGCGCTGGGAGAATGTATTTTTACCTGCGGAGGAGCGGGCACAGCATAGGCTGGTATAGACTCTTGTCTTGTAAATGTAGGAGCGTTAATTGGTGCTGTCCCTTTGGCTTTAAACCCCCTCTGCATGCGCTGCTGCGCAGCACCTTGTTGCCCCCAAGAAGATGAATTGTTTCGCACAGCACTGCCAGCATAGCTGCGGTCAAGATATTCTTCTGGTATCTCCTCCAGGAAGCGGCTGGGGTCATTTTGTTGTAGCTGCCCAAACTTATAGCGGGCATTGCTAAAGCTGAGGTACAGTCTTTCTTTTGCTCTTGTTACAGCTACATAAAACAGCCTTCTCTCCTCTTCTAATTCTTCGCGGGTATTTATGCTCATCGCATTGGGGAAAAGCGTTTCCTCCAGTCCGCCTACAAACACTACGGGAAACTCCAGGCCTTTGGCAGCGTGTATCGTCATTAGTTTTACTACATCGGTGCTTTGCTTATCATCATCTGCATCTGTGAGCAAAACGATTTGTTGTAAATAGGCTCCGAGGCTTTTATCGCCTACTTCTCCATCTTCTTCGTTACTAGGAGTTTCAGTAAATTCTTTTATACTGTTGAGCAATTCCTGCACGTTTTCATAACGGGCAAGTCCCTCTGTAGTTTTATCATTGAATAGCTCTTTTACCAGTCCCGTATTCTTCCCTACCAGTACGGCGAGGTCATAGGCATTTTTCTTTTCCATTTCGCTGCGGAACATGTTTATGGTCGTCATAAACTCATTGATCGCATCAACTGTTCCACTTCTAAAGCCACATTTCTGAGGCTGGGAAAGCACATCATACAGGGTTATGTTATGGGTATTGGCCAGTAAAGTCGCCTTCTCTATCGTAGTTTTTCCAATGCCCCTGGCAGGATAATTTATGATGCGCTTTAATGCTTCCTCGTCGCGTATATTTACGATGATACGCATATAGGCAATAATGTCTTTTATCTCTTTCCTTTGATAAAAGCTTTGTCCGCCGTAGATTCTATAGGCAATGCCCATTCTTCGCAGACTTTCCTCAAAGCTCCGGCTCTGGGCATTGGTTCTATAAAGTATGGCAAAATCTGCATTAAAATAATGATTGCGGAGTTTAAGCTCTTTTATAGTGTCAGAAACCATTTTACCTTCATCATTATCAGTCATAGTGCGTACAAGTTTTATCTTATCGCCTACGGTATTATCGGTAAAAAGTCTCTTTTCTATCTGCCCTTTATTATTGCCAATAATTTCATTGGCAACCGCTATTATATTTTTAGTGCTTCTATAATTTTGCTCTAGTTTTACAACCTGCACCTCGTCATAATCTTTCTGAAACTGCAGGATATTTTCTATAGTGGCACCTCTAAAGCTGTAGATACTCTGAGCATCATCGCCCACTACGCATACATTCTCATGCATGGCTCCCAACAACTTTATAATTTCATACTGCGCAGGATTTGTATCCTGGTACTCGTCTATAAGTATGTACTTAAACTTGCGCTGATAGTAGCTAAGCGCTTCGGGGTGGTTTTGTAGAAGCAGGTACATTTTAAATAAAAGGTCATCAAAATCCATAGCGCCGTTCTTAAAACAACGCTCTACATAAGCCTGGTATATTTTTGCCAGCATAGGTCGGTTGGTTCTGGCATCTTCCTGTTGCAGATGGTAGTCATTAGCATATTCTGCTGGCCCTATGAGACCATTCTTGGCTGCAGATATTCTGTTATAAACCGTATTCGGTTTATACAATTTATCATCGAGATTTAATTCTTTGAGTATCGTTTTTACTACACTCTTAGCATCATCCGTATCATAGATGGTAAAATTACTGGGAAAGCCTAGCTTAGGTGCTTCTCTTCTCAGTATTCTTGCAAACACACTATGGAACGTGCCTATATATAAGTTACGAGCTTCTGTATTACCTAATGTTTTTTCTATACGCTCCTTCATCTCGGCCGCTGCCTTGTTAGTAAACGTAAGCGCAAGTATCTGAAAACTATCTATGCCATGCTCATTCATAAGATGCGCTATACGGGTAGTAAGTACTTTAGTTTTGCCACTACCGGCGCCCGCTATTATCATGATAGGGCCATCTTTGTGTAGTACAGCTTCTCTCTGCTGCGGGTTAAGAACATCTAAATAACTGGTCATAGCGCCAAAGATAATTTTTTAAAACATGCTTTTAAAAGATATAATCAGTTTCTGAAAAAATGGTGCTTAAGGATTAAAAAAAATTATATTTGGAAAATAAGTTCTTCTCGGATGGCTAGAACTCTAAGGGTAATGAGTCACTTTAGATATGCGTCAAGTTTACAAATAAGGTGGTATATAATTGATACACAATATTTTCCAACTCACCATAAGATTTCTTGCCGGATACGACAACAAAGTATTAACTTAAACTTTTATTTTTAACCATAAAATAAAGAAAACCACTAATATATTTTGAACTCAACAGAAATAAGGTTTTACTATAGGTAAATCTGAGCTGTAAATTAAATATTTGGAAAATCATTCTATATATAGATATAACCTATTGTCGTCCTGCACAAGGGAGGGAATATGGGAACTAGACCTTGTCACAAACGTTGCATACTACAACAATGGTATGCAAGATCTCTTTGGTTATGCATTTGATGAAATGAAAAATAATGAGAAGTGGTGGATTGCAAATGTACACCCCCAGGATAAAAAACGAGTGGCTGGTTCTATGGGGGAATTGCTCCTTAGTTCCGAGAATGTATGGTGGGGTAGATATAAATTTCGCTGTAAAGATGGCACGTATAAACCTGTATTGGACAGGCTTTTTGTGGTCAGAGATAAACATCAAAAAGCTTTGAGGCTTATTGGAACTATGCAGGACCTTACAGAAGTAAATACTTTGCAGGATGAGTTAGAAGATTTTAGAACGGCTCATAAGAGGAATATGTTTCTTGCTATGTTTAATGCCTCGGAAAAAGAAAAAAAAGGGATAAGCGATGAGCTTAATGAAAATATAAATCAGGTGTTGGCTGGTATAAGTATGTATATTACTGAAGCAAAAAGCCATGCAGATGCAGAAGGTGCAGAAAAACTTAATGAAGCCAAAGTGCTTCTCTTAGAATCTATAAGTGGCATTAGACTACTGGCAGACCGCCTGTCGCCCCCAATGCTACAATTGCTGGGGTTGAAAGATGCACTGCGGGATCTAATTGCCAGTACCCTGGAAGCAAAAAATATAAAGTGCTACTTTGAGTTTGATGAATTGAATTTGCCCCCTAAGCCAAAATATAAAGTCATTCTCTTTTACAGGATCATTCAGCAGCAGATCAGTAATATTATCAACCACAGTAATGCCGATGCCGTATCAATAAGTATATCCAAGAATGGAAAAAAAGCGGTCATTACTATAAGAGATAATGGCGATGGCGTTGATGCCGCCAATCTCACTTATGGCGAAGGCTTCAGCAATTTTCAACAATTTACGGAGCCTTTTGACGGAAGCTTTATGGTACAAAGCACGGTGGGAGAAAAGGGTTTTACCGTGGAGCTTATGCTCTAATTAATTACCAGAGACTTTATTTATTTGCATTGCCCTTGCTCACAGAAATTATTAATGCATTTTTGCAGCCAAGAATTTAATAATGGTATTAAAAAACAAGAGAGCGGCAATAGGTTTTATTTTCATTACGCTTCTATTAGATGTTACCGGTCTGGGTATTATCATTCCTGTACTGCCGCAGCTTATTAAAGAGCTTATACAAGGGAGTATAAGTGAGGCTAGCAGATATGGTGGCTGGCTCACTATGACTTATGCGCTTATGCAATTTGTTTTTGCTCCCATGCTAGGTTCTCTCAGCGATAAATATGGTCGCAGACCTATCATACTAGTATCTCTGCTTGGATTAGGTATAGATTATGTTTTTCTCATTTTTGCGCCTACTATAGCATGGTTATTTGTAGGTCGTGCTATTGCAGGCTTATGCGGAGCAAGCTTTACCACTGCTTCCGCTTACATAGCCGATATAAGTGACGACACAAACAGAGCGCAAAATTTTGGAATGATAGGCGCAGCTTTTGGTTTGGGTTTCATTCTAGGTCCCACTTTGGGAGGCCTGCTTGGCAGTTTTGGTAGCCGGGTGCCATTTATAGTCGCAGCGGCACTCAGTTTTCTCAATTGGCTGTATGGTTTTTTTGTGCTGCCAGAGTCATTACCTCTGGAGGAGCGTCGCCCATTTAGCTGGTCCAGCGCTATTCCAGGAAAGTCATTGATTAAAATTAAAAAATTTCCAGCTATCAGTGGCTTACTGATTTCTTTCTTTTTAATTTACTTAGCCAGTCATGCTGTACAATCTAACTGGAACTTTTTTACCATAGAAAAATTTGGATGGTCTGAGGCTATGATAGGATTATCTCTTGGCTTGGTAGGCTTATTGGTAGGAGGCGTACAGGGCGGTCTGGTGCGGTACATTAATCCTCGAATAGGTAACGAAAAAAGTGTTTACTATGGCCTTGCACTATATGCTCTGGGGCTATTTTTGTTTTCTATAGCCTCGCAGGGTTGGATGATGTTTGTTTTTCTGATTCCATATTGTCTTGGTGGTATTGCCGGCCCGGCGCTGCAGAGTATCATTACAAAAGCAGTACCCCGTAATGAACAAGGCGAACTGCAGGGTGCACTTACTAGTCTTATAAGTATTACCGCCATTGCAGGTCCACCGTTAATGACTGGATTATTTGCTTACTTTACTAAGCCTACTGCGCCGGTACATTTCTCTGGAGTAGCTTTTTTGCTGGGCGGAATTCTCATGACGATAAGCGCAGTGCTGGCTTATAGGACATTGCGAGGCAAACCAGCAACAACAGAAAGCGTTTCACTGGATGCCAATTTGCCTATTTGACATTCTCCTGTAAAAACAGTGCGCAGGTAAAATAATGTATTCTCAAGACCAGTGGTTTCTTAAGCTTTACAGGCCCTTTGCAATCGCCACAACTTGCATTTGAGAGAGATCCTCCAGGTGAACAAAGGTCAATTTCCATTCTCCATTGTACTGTTTTGTCCAAATAAGATTGTAGTTTCCTTTTTCTTCCAAGAAACCTTTTCCGCCGGATACCAGATCTAACGAGTAAGTGCCTGCGTCATACGCAATCTTATTGTCGCTACCTGTAATAAGAGAAGCGGTTTTGATGTTGCTAATAGAAGATACTCCGTCCCTTATCCAATTTTTGGCAATAGCTTCATCGCCATTAAGTATAATTGACTGCTGCATAACTACAGCATTTTTTGCTATTGTTTTTATTATTGCTATGGAGTCCTTATCGTTTAACCCTTGCAGGAAATTAGCCGTAAGTGAATCTACATTTACCAGAGGTGCAGATGTGTATATGTCTGTAGGTCTCACACAACTCACTACAAACAATATTGTACAGAAAAAAAGTAATTTATTCATGATGTCAGGTGTTTTTTAGGTATTCTAAAATTTCTTTATAGTTATTATAAGGGCATTACCTTGTGATCTACTTCTCTGCGACCCCTTGCGAGAACCAAAAGCTGGTACCAGGACGAATTCATCCTCCTGGTTTATTTACTCATCTCAAATCTTAAGCGGTACTTTCCTCCATCTCCGCTCAGCTCAAGATTCTTTGCTACCATCTGTGTATTAGCTTTATCTATTGCTGCCTGGGAAAAAGAAAGTTCTGCCACATTTACAAAGTCATCATTGTTAGGTATGCCGGTAACTGTTACTCCTGTGAGTACATCTTTCATATCTTTCTTAAGCTTCTTCACAATATCACTACGGGTCATTCCGCCATTTGCATAGGAGGTAATAGATGCAAACATCTGCGCATGCAGGCCGGCACGTATACCTCCTGTGGATGCATCGTCATTTTCCATGAGAGCCACAAGAATAATTACATCTGATGGACTTTTTATTTCTTGTGGTTTGCCATTGAGCCCCCAGCAATTAGCAGATGGAAGTATTTGCTTGCCCCCAATTACTACGGCAGTCTGAACAAGTTCTCCTTTGTCTACACCGCCCCAAGGCCCGTACTTTGTCGTGTTGGCAGCAGGAACATTTACAAGTCCGCCTACCTTTTTTATTTGCGCAGCAAATACCAATACATATGGTTCATCAGAACCTACTTCATCGGTTTCTATTAAGCAACGCATTTTCGTTAAGGCAATTTTTACTTTTGACATGATAATTAATTTATATTTTTTAAAAAATTTTTACTTTTTTAGCGATCACAAGAATCAGATTGGATACTTACTTTCTCGTTATGCTTTCTTAAGTAGAGTTTCCAAAAAATTCTACATTTCACATACATTTTTAATTGTTAATTCACCTGCGGTCAACTAAGAAAAACTATAGCCAACTTTGATAGCCTCAGTATCGGCAGGTGTAGAAAAGATGTATGAAAAGTTGCTACGTCATTTTCTACTGTAAAAGTAAAAGTCAATTATGCTGAAATAAAGCTTATTTTCTCCTATAAGTAGGTTTACCTCTTACTTGCAAAAGCAGAGTTTGATTTATAAAACGATATATATCATACTGTTACACGTAATTATATTTTTGTTTAAATTTGGTTCATAGGCTATTTATCATGAAGACAAGCTCCACAGAATTATGGCACCTTATCAAAAGCTTAAGCACCGCCGAGAAGACATATTTTAAAAGGAACTTTACTGGTCTTGCGGCTGGAGAGGCAGCTTACCTTAAGTTATTTGATGAAATAGCAGGGCAAAAAGTGTATGATGAGGAAAAAATTCTGGCGAAGTTGACGGGAATAATATCTACCAAAAATATAAGTGGACAAAAAACTTATCTCCACAAACAAATCACTAATGCCCTTATAAACTATCATAATGCAAAAAATGACGAAACAGACATTTACCAACAAATTCTGCTTATAAGATTATATAGAAGTAAGGGGTTGCTGGATATGGCGTACAAGACCTGGAAAAAAGCCATTGCAGAAGCCAGGGATACGGAGTCCTATTCTCTGCTTACAATATTAAAATCTGAGTATGAAAAAATGGCTTTGTTTAATACCTTTCAGGTAGAGAATGAAGAAAGCTATTCCATCTTTAGAGGAGAGACGAGCAGCTATGATAATTTTATAAAAATATTGCAACTACGTGATATCTATGCCTCTGTACTGCAATTAAAAGCCAAAGCGCACTTTGACTTAAGCCCTGCGGTAAAAAAGAAAATATCAATTATTGAACAAAGGCTGGAAGCAGAAAATGAGCGGCAATTTGCTCAATCTTTCTGGTATCAACATTACTTTTTGTCTTCGAAAGCTACTATTTACTACCTGTTGGGTATGGCGCAAGAAGCACTTACTGTTTTGAAAAGAATATTTACACTGTGGAAAAATAACCCACAAAAAATAAGTACAAATGCAGAGTTCTTTATAGAGGTTATGAATATGATAAACTATGCCGGCGTAGCATGTGGGAATCTTGCGTATGTAAAGCTGGCATTTGATGACGCCATACATTCAAGCATAAAAGACAAAACCAATAAAGCAAATTTTCAGACCATTCGCTGGATAACACAGTCAAAAATTTATCACAAAACGGCACAATATAATGAGGTAGATAAATTGGTCTCAGTAATAAAAAAAGAGTACAAAGTCTGGGCGCCATTGCTCAATGCAGAACTTAATATGACTTTGCAAAACAGCATAGCTATAAGTTGTTTTGTGCTCGAAAATTATGAAGATGCTTTTTACTATTGCAAAAATGCATTTACCAGCTATAGAAAAAGTGGGCGACAAGAGTCTTCTGCTTTTACTCAAATATTCTTACTCCTCATTCACTTTGAAATGAATAGTGAGAGACTATTCGAGTCTCAGCTAAAAAATACCAGTAGTTTTTTTAAAAGGAAAAAAGAGCAGCATCCTTTCGAGAAAATAATGATTAACTGCCTGGGAAAGGCCTTCTACCTTCAAAGCTACGAGGAAAAGAAAGCCTTATTTGAATCTACTTTACAAAAGCTCGAAGAAAAAAAAGGCAATAAAGTGCAAAAGGCTGCTTTTAATATTTTCAACTATCCTCGGTGGCTGCAAAGTAAAATAGAGCGGGTAACGTACAGAGCTTATGTGGAAAGCCTTTCTCAAGAATAACCTGGGAAAAGTATGTGAAGATTAGAGAAAAAAGCTGGCAAATCTATCATGCCCGTATTTCAAAGAGGGAACGAGATTTGAAATTCCTTTAACTTTAAAGTAAAGTAGTTTTCATGAAATTTTTTCTTTCTATTATATTGTCTTTTGTCGTGAGCATGGGCTTCGCACAACGAACCGAGGCGCTAACTTTATATACGCCTACTGGAGATCTAATGGGTACAATGGTTTTACCTGAGGAGATAGAACAATTCCCAATAGTTCTCATTCAAGCTGGTAGCGGTCCCACAGACCGCGATGGTAATAGCCCATTTGGCGTACGGGCAAATTCTTACCGCATGATAGCAGATGCACTGGCGCGAAAAGGAATAGCCACAGTTCTTATGGATAAACGCGGTATAGCCGCGAGTACCCCGGCAGGCACAGATGAGTCTGAGCTTAGATTTACAACCTACGTAGATGACCTGATAAGCTGGGTGAAGTATATTGAAAAAGACAAAAGAGTAGAGTCTATTGCTTTGGCTGGGCATAGCGAAGGCTCGCTGGTAGCCATGCTGGCAGCTGAGAAAGTAAAGGTGCATTCTTATATTTCAATTGCTGGGACGGGAGAGAATATTTCTAAAACGCTGGTAGGGCAAGTTTCTGCGCAAGACGAGAATACAGGCGCTGTGCTGGATTCTTTACTCATTAGGATAAAGGCAGGGAAATCAATAGCGGTCATCCCGCCAGGGCTTGGAGGACTCCTTAGACCAAGCGTGCTTCCGTACATGCGGTCGTGGATGCAGCAGGAGCCTTGCAGCAGTATCAAAAAACTAAAAATCCCTATTCTTATTCTTCAGGGATCTACTGATATACAAGTGGATACAACACAAGGCTACAACTTACATGCCTGTGCCAAAAAATCTCAGCTACTTACTATACAAGGCATGAACCACATTCTTAAAAATGCTCCTGCAGAAAGAGAAGCAAACCTTGCTGCATATAATAACAGAGATCTTCCTATACCGGAAGAATTAATCACTGCGCTTGCTACTTTTATAAAAGATCCATGCAGCTGTTTGGAGAAATAAACTAGTTGAGAGAATGAGTCATAGAAAACAATTGCAAAAAGACAAGAAACTGTGGAAGGCTATAAAGGCGCAGGAGGAGATACTTTTGCAAAGTAAAAAAAATATTTACCTCCAGCTTTGCTCGTCTATCATAAGCCAGCAACTGAGTACAAAGGTGGCTGCTATTATTTATCATAGGTTTCTTGATCTGTTCGGAAAAAAAATTCCTACTGCGAAGGCTATACTGGCAGTGCCTTTTGATGACTTAAAAGCAGTAGGCCTAAGCAATGCGAAAACGAATTACGTACAAAACGTATGTTCTTTTTTTATAGCACAAAAACTTACAGATGCCCGCTTGCAGAAAATGGAAGCCGAAGAAGTTATCAAACTGCTTACTCAGATAAAAGGAGTAGGAAGGTGGACTGCAGAAATGATTCTTATGTTTTCTCTTGGGCACGAAGACTGTTTCCCCGCAGATGATCTGGGGATACAGCAAGGAATGAAGGCAATCTATAACCTGGAAACTGCTAACAAGAAACAGTTATTACAGGAAATGAACAGACTTGCAGAAAGTTGGAAACCTTATAGAACATACGCAAGCATGTATATCTGGCGGTGGAAAGATGGGGGAAGTTAATGTGCGCAATTACATGCGTAAGGTAAACTAAAAATCCATTCCTACCTGTGTAAGAATGGATCATTTATACGAATTATGTATCTGATTGACAGACTATTTCTTACTGGCCTTTATGTCTAATTTTATATTTACTGTTTTGCTTATCACCCAATCTGCCGGGTTGTTCGGTCCTTTATAATTCATCTCCCAAACTGTACGATCTATATTGAAATCTGCACTGGCAACTGCGCTGGCAGCATCAATAGTCACTTTTGCTGGGAAGCTCACACTCTTTGTTACATCTTTTAAAGTAAGATTCCCTTTGATGGTATGCGTAGCATCTTTCATTACAAGATCTTTGCTTGTGCTATCTGCAATAAATGGCTCTACACTACTTATTTCAAACTTTGCAGTAGGATACTTTTCTACATTGAAAAAATCAGGACTTTTGAGATGCCCTTCCAGCTTAGCTTTATTATCGGGATCGCCGGCAAGGTCTGTATTACTAATACTGGCAATGTCTATTGTAAAACTACCTCCCACAAGTGCACTTTCATTAACCAGAAGATTACCTTCCTTAACCGCAAATGTGCCTTCATGCTTACCAGTTGGCTTGGTTCCTATCCATGTTACCTTGCTGCTGCTGTCTACCTTATATGCTGTTCCTTCAACATTCTCTACTTGTACTTGTTCGCTGGTGGTAGCATCATCTGCATTCGGCGCATTACACGCAGTGAAGGCTAATACTACTGCAATTACTAAAAATAATTTGTTCATTTTGTTATGTTTTATACTAAAATAAGTGATTCTTTTTCTAAACTTATGAAATTATCAATTTTTAGCCACTAATTTTTATTAGGGGTCACTTTTGATAATATTGATTAGCTGGCATCTTAAACTGTCTGTTTTTTTGCAATGCTACAAAATCTTTGTTTAGTGCCTGATGTGTATTAATCCAGTTCTGATAAGCACTTAGATTTTCTGCCGGTGCAAACAGCCATTGGTTATATGCATCAAACAAACCTTCTCGCAGCAGTTCCTGTTGCATTTCAAATAACTGATGTGGAAACTTACTTCCCTTACCAGCAAACCAATCGAGAATAAATCTTGCTCTTATCATAGTAAGCGTAGAGGTATTGATGCCATACATAGCCTGCGAAGACTGCTTTTGTAAACCAGATAAAAAAGTCTTTTCAAAATCACTTGGATTCTTTCTTGCCTTAAGCAAATCTGGATTGGTGAAAATCTTTTTATAGAGTTCCAGTAATTGATTTTTTATCTCAGCGGTATTACTGCCAAAGGGATCCATATTTACAAAAATCTCTCCGTAGAGCGCAGACCACAGATTGTCTTCGGTGTTGTAATAATACTGCGAAGCATTGTAATAATTTTTGCCATAAGCAGGGTCTTGTTCTATGCCTGCTTCCCACTGCACAATGGCATCTTTATCTTGCAGCACATACAATAATTCTCCGAAGTCACTGTATAGTGGGCCGCTCTGCGGAAACTTGCGAATGGCTTTTTTATACATCTTTTCGCACTCCTTATATTGCTGCAGTGCTTTGTAAATGTTGCCTCCTATCTGAAAACACTGGTCGTCTGCAGCTTCGTCTTCCAGTACCGGTTTTATGATAGTGAGCGCTTTTTCATTTTGGCCTTGCATATAATAAGCAAATGCAAGATTTTTACCAGTAATAATATTCTTTGGTTCTAACTGCAGAGCACGATTGTAAACCAGTACGGCATTAGCATAATCACCCTGCCGCACAAAGTTAGAGGCAGTCTCATTGAGCTCTGTTGCAGATTGTGCTGCAGCACTCAAACTCGTGCAAGCTGCCAATAGTATGAATATTATTTTTTTCATTTTAGGTCAGTATTACTGTGTCTTATTCTAACACAAAACAGGAGAGAGAGAAAAAGAAATACAGTCGTTTACCATAAATTCTATTGTTAATTTATAAGGTGCGTAAGCAAGCCATCTCTTAGTTTTGGTTCAAACCACGTACTCTTTGGCGGCATTACCTTACCTCCGTCTGCTACTGCAAATAGTTGCTCTATACTTACGGGATAAAAACTGAATGCCACAGCCATCTCTCCACTATCTACTGCTTTACATAAAGCTCCAAGACCCCGTATTCCTCCTACGAAGTCTATACGCTTATCTGTACGCTGATCTTCAATTCCCAGAATAGGTGTAAGAATATTATTTTGAAAGATGCTTATATCCAATATTCCAATCTCATCATTGGTCCAGCTCCCTTCTTTTGCCTGTAAGCGATACCACTTGCCGGCAAGATACATTCCTATCTCATGTGCTTGAGAAGGTTTTACCGCCTCTGTAGCAGTTTCTACAGTAAAATTTTCTTTTAATTTTTCCAGAAATTCTTCAATGCTCAAACCATTAAGATCTGTAATCACTCGATTATAATCCAAAATTTCCAACTGGTCACTAGGAAATAAGGTAGTAAGAAAATACTCACTATCGCTAGTAGCTTTGCTGCCCAGCCCCTCATTTACCTTTGTAGCACTTGCTGCTCTATGGTGACCATCTGCTATGTAAGAGGCAGGAACTTTGGTAGCAAACAATTCAGTAATCTTTGCGATCGTTTCATCTCCGTTTACAATCCATACTGCATGACCAATTCCATCTTCTGAGATAAAATCATATTGGCAGTCTTTATCATGCATCCACTTATTGAGCAACTCATCTATTTCCTGTACATTTCTGTAAGCGAGAAATACATTACCCGTTTGGGCACCAGTAGTCGCTATGTGGTCTATACGATCCTGCTCTTTCTCTGGTCTGGTATATTCGTGAATCTTTATAAGTCCTTTTTTATAATCACTTATGCTGCTTGCACATACTAGTCCTGCCTGGCTTCTGCCATTCATGGTAAGCCTGTATATATAATAGCAGGCTTTGCTTTCTGTAAAAAGTAAGCCTTTGCTTATAAATGCTGTCAGATTTTCTTTGGCTTTCTCGTACACTTCTTTGCTGTGCACATCTGTACTTTCTGGCAAGTCTATTTCTGCTTTTGTTACATGCAGGAAGGAGTGCGGATTGCCCTGTGCTTCTATCTTAGCTTCTTTTGAATTGAGTACATCATAAGGACGACTGGCTACAGATTTTGCATGCTGCGCCTCTGGTCGCAATGCGGTAAAGGGTTTAATGGAAATCATAATTCTTTTATAGTTATTTCTGTGTATTCTTCGCACTTATCAGTGCCGAATATTTGGTAAACTTAGTTATTATTTTTTGTGGAAACTTTCGTACATAAGTTATGCCATATTCTACAGCCTGCCAGCACCACTTTCCCAATCTTTGAGCACTTGTACGAGTGCTTCTACGCTTTCTATAGGTAGTGCGTTGTAAAGAGAAGCCCTAAAACCCCCTGTGGTTCGGTGCCCCGCAATTCCTATTATACCCCGGCTGTGCGCAAACTTTGCAAATAATTCCTCATCCTCTCGTTCTTTAATGGTAAAACATATATTAACCCTGCTTCTGTCTGCTTTCTCTACCGTAGGTTCAAATGCTTTGCTATGATCAAGTGCTCCATATAGTAATTTTGCTTTTACCTTATTGTTCTTTTCCATAGCGGCTATACCGCCACTGGCTTTTATCCAGCGAAGCGTAAGCAGACTCACATAAACAGCAAAGACTGGTGGCGTATTAAGCATACTGCCCGCTTCTATATGTAGCCTGTAGTCAAGAATGGAAGGAATTTTTCGTTTTACCTTTCCCAGTAAATTCTTATTTACAACTACCAGGTTTACCCCGGCAGCACCCATATTTTTCTGGGCTCCAGCATATATAAGTCCAAACTTTTTAAAGTCTAAAACCCTACTAAAAATATCACTGCTCATATCCGCAACTATCGGATTGCCGGTGGCAGGCATTTTTTGCCATTGTGTCCCGTAGACTGTATTATTTGTAGTAATGTGCAAGTAAGAACAATCTTGCGGTACTGCGAAGTCTTTTGGTATATGCCGGTAAGCATTGTCTCTACTGCTGCATACTGTTTCTGCTCTGCCAAAAAGAGAGGCTTCTTTTATTGCTTTGGCTCCCCAGATTCCGGTATCTGTGTATCCGGCACATCCCTTAAGATCGAGCAAATTCATAGGAACCTGCATAAACTGTGTAGTAGCGCCTCCATGCAGAAATAAAACTTCCTGATCTGCACTTAGTTGCATTAATTCTCTCACTAGCTGTCGTGCTTCCTCCATCACTGCTTCAAATGCCCCTGTTCTGTGACCTATTTCTAAAATGGATAAACCACTGCCATTAAAGTTGATAACTGCCTCGGCAGCTTCTTCCATAACCGTCTTGGGTAAAATTGATGGTCCGGCATTAAAATTATGTATTTGTGGAGGAACTTGCATGCGATTTCTATAGAGGTTTTTAACTTCTGAGAGCTGCAAATGTAAAAGCTTTAAATCCTAATAAAAAACCAAATATGAGGGTAGTGAATAGATGAGCTTGTTTCGCACGAATGCTGGGTTTCCCCTGTGATTTGACTGTCCCGATAGCTATGTGGGACACAGAGTTAATCTGTATGCTTATATAGGAGTTTCAAAGTGTTATACACTGTGACTCTGCATTAAATATTATTTTACCAAAATCCTTTTTGTAAATAGCTCATTTGCCGCAGTGCTTAATACAAGCTCATACACGCCGGCAGGTATGGCTCCCAGTGTGATGCTATACATCTGAGCACTAGGCGTTTGTGTTATTTTAGTTTCTAAAATCTTGCTGCCTCTAGCGTCATATAAAATGAGTACATAATCGCCTGCTGCGAGATTCATTCCAAAGTTTAAGACCTTATTTACTACAGGGTTGGGGAATACAACTAGCCCATCGCCATTGTATAAGGCATCTATACTTGCAATATCACTGTATACTATTTGGCCACTTATGTCAGTACTTTTTATTCTATAAAAGTTTTTAACTGCAGAAGCATTTGTATGAATAAATGAATAAGAAGCAGTAGAATGTAAATTGCCGGCAATTCGATTGCCCAAATTTGTAAAGTTGCTACCGGTAAGACTATGCTGTATCTGATAGTTATCTACGTCAGATTCTACCTCCACCGTCCAGGAAACGGTGGCAGTTTTGTCCGCATTGCGAACTGCTTTTATATTTGTAAATGTTATAAGAAGTGGCGCAGTACGTCTAAACACTATTCTAAACCTATCTGCAGCAAAACTTGCTGCATTGGAAGAAACGCTAAAAGGTATATTGGTAGAAGTAAGTACTGAGAATTTGGTTTCTGTACTGTTATATGCATCTTGCAAATAAGCAGTCAATCCCTGTTCAACCATATTCTCTCCTCTAATCGAAAACTGATAATTACCGGCTTGCATGGAAGTGAGCTTTAGGAAAATCGTATCTTCTTGTTGCAGGGGGGCATGCCTGTCTGCTACTAATTCTTTGCTTTTTTGCCTTATGCTTACTGTATTGTAAGAATTGGTAAACTGGCTCACATCATTTTTGTCAAGTTCATTTGAATAGGCAGCATCGTATTCTACATAAGCTCCGGAATAATAGTCATCCTGACTCGTTCCATTCTTGCTATACAATAATACTCTTAGCCTGGATTCAGTTGCAGTGTTGCCTCCCGGCCGCATCACTACAGTACTTCCCGATGCTTTATCGGTTTCCTTAATTGTAAGCGTGCCTGTGCTGGCTGCTGCACTTTCCACAAAGAAGGCTTCGCCACTTTCTATATTGTTTCTTATAATCAATCCACTGGCATTTTTATACTCTCCGCCTTGTAAAGTATAAGTTTCATAAGCACCTACTCCATATTGTCCGCTATAATCTGGCACCCATAGAGTAAAAGCATCTACAAGCGCACCGGTCTTATCAGTGGTTCTATAATTAAACCGGCCTGGATAAGGATTGCCGAAGGATTGCACTTTACTTGCCGGCACAGTAAAACTTTTTGTGCCTACCTGTACCTGGCCTTTGTTCCTTAAGGTAGTTTCTCCGGCAACGTCGCCCGGGTTCTTACTCCTGTCACCTCTTATGAAAATGTAATATCCATTATTATTGAAAAGAGTATTATTTGTATTAGTAACATTGGTGAAAGTATTGGTACTTATGTCATATGATTTCATAGAGTAATTCTGGGTGAGGGGGGCATCTAATCCTGTGCCAGAGGGTCCTGTAATATTTGTACCATAGCCGGGAATATTTACACCGCCATTTTGATAAGTATTGCGAATGGTTTCAACACCGGTAGCAGCAGTAGATATAAGCCTCCAGGCATTTTTTGCTTTAAAATATCTTTCTATAATAAAGTTTCCCGAGAGTCCATAAATAAATGGTGAAGCTGTCGTTACCGAAAGTAATCTGGCTGTGGCGGTGGCTGTAGATTTGAGTGTGAAAATATTATTCACATCTGCCAGCTTATCCCCATTCATATCAAGTTCAAAAGCTACGCTAACACTATCTGCGAAGATTATTTTCGTAGGGTTAGTGGTTTTTAATTTGTAGAAAGTAACATTTGTAGGTGCTACAGTCGAAGAGTAACTTTGAGGTACTGTCCCAGTAAAAACGATCTCGCCATTGTTATGCGCAAATGCACTGGTACTGGTTTTAGTGAAATTTCCTCTTACATTTAGGGTAGTGGCTGGAGCAGTTTTTGTGCCGGCACCGGCGATGGTAAGATTGCCGTAGCCCGTTGCATTGGGGGTAGTTATTGGTTGGTCTGAATTGGTGGAAATTCTGGTATAAGCTACGGTTGAAGTAGCTCCCAGAATTATCGTTTCAATATTTTGATGTAGAGAAGAGTTATCGGTAAATGTTGCAGCAAAACCATTAAACCCTTGATTGTTCCCACAATTAAAAATACCACCATTTTCTACAGAAACAGTTTGAGTGCCAATGGGACCTTCAATGTTATTATCATTTATGGTAAAAATGCCAGTTGGTTTTACGGTCAAAGTACCATTTGAATTGAGGGTAATATTTCCACCACTATTCCCCACATTTGTTCCGGGAATTTCAATATTTTGATAGGAGGCAGTCCTTATAGTTTTTGCACTGGTTCCGGTAAATTCTATAACGCCAGCTGAAAGTGTGTATGTGCCTCTCATATTGGGTTGCGTTCCACTCGTTCCAACAATTAATCTCCCCCCCGTCATTGTAAACTTGGTGTTATTTGCTCCGGTAGACGCTAAGTTGTTTTCGCTACAGTCTACAACTGCAGAACCGGTAATTAGAACGGTACCGTCGGTATCTACATTTATACTACTATTAGGTGTTTTTGTGCCACTATTAGAAAAAGTGATATTGTAGTAGTTTATAGTTGAAGATATGGCTTGGGTAGTGCCGTTGTATTCTACTGTGCTGCCTGCATTTGCAGTAACAGGTAAATTTGTACTACCAGGATCTGTTAATCCGCCCACATTAGAAGTTTTTATGGTACCATTAATGATTAGAGAACCCATTGACAGACTGTTTCTGAGTTCAGCTGTTGCCCCAATATCAAATATAGAATTTGCATCAATTGCAAAGGGGCCTGAAGTAAAAAATCTTTGCGTAGAAGCATCTGCTATTTTTATATCACTTCCTGCAGAAACATTTAGCCCATTAGAGGAGATATTTATATTTTGATTTACGGTTATTATTACTGGTACTGTACTTGCAAAAATAGCATTGGTACCTGTGATATTTGTTGTGCCATTAGAAAATGTGGTATTTGTGCCAAATGTTAAACCGTTTCTAAAATTTTTGGATGAGCCACCAGTAAAATTCAGTGGAGTGTTTATTTCTGTAAGTCCATTTACGGAGAGTCCAGATCCTCCCGCAATTGCATCAGCTTTTGTTATCCGGAAAATAGGAATAATGCCTACAGCCGCATTTGGAAAATAAACCGGATTAGAAGTTACAAATATAGTAGCAATACTATTGTGCTCATAGATAGCTCCATTTTGCCAATCGTTACTACCAGAAGTTGCGAAAGCTTCATAACCTCTACCTATCGCAGCACCAGTTCCTACTGTTATTCTGCCAGCAGCGGCTATTGCAACTTGAGGAGTACCTCCTGTAAAAACCACCGCTGTGCTGAAATTCGTGGTGCCATTATCAATAAGCATCTGACCAAAAATGGTAAGGTCGTCGCCAATGCCATCATTTACGTTCATTATTCCAGAAGGTGCAAGTCTTAAAACCCCTGTTGCTTCTATTACTGTCTGGTCAAAGCTTACTGATGAAGTAATTGAAATTGTATGTCCAATACGTATGAAAATAGAATCTGCATCTATTGTAGGTACAGAAGTAGCTGCAACCCACATCATGCCGGTATACATTTCCCAGTTATTTATATTATCCCATGTTCCCGAAGTAGTGCTGCGAAACTTATCTGTTATAGCCAATGATTTCTCTAAGCAACTATCGGTTTTTCCTGCCGTGATTATATTTTTATGCTCTCGGATACTGTTTCGTTTGAAAGGTGAAACAGTGTAGGTTGTAGAATCAACTTTTTTACTAATGTAATTCCTACAATGTGGTGTTTCTGATTTTCCATTTACACTGATGATGCTAAATAGTAGAAGAACTAGTGAAAAAAAATTACTTTGGACAATTGTGGATTTCATTGTAGGGAGTTTGGGATTTTGTTCTGTAGATTCTAATTTCTAAAAAAGAGGACTTATTTCGTATACATGATATGCTGTACAAAAAAAGAGACTCAATTTGAAAGAAAGATACGATTTTTATATAATGCTTCATCATTGTTTCACAGGATTTATATGATAGTGTTAAAATGCAAGTCTGTCTTTCTTCCTCACCATTTACTATGAAAGCATATTTCTACCGGACAAAGTGCCGTATATTTATTTATAAAATGTTTTATTATGTACGCCCTCAAAGTAAATAGAGTTTTACTGATCCTTGTTTTGTTGCCCTTGTTCTCAAGCGCACAGGTATTCACCACAGCACAGAAGACACAATGGGAAAAGCAAGCGATGAACTGTACGATAATTCGTGATAATTTTGGCATTCCACACATATACGGAAAGACAGATGCTGATGCAGTCTTTGGTTTGCTGTACGCTCAGTGCGAAGACGACTTCCCTCGTGTGGAAATGAATTACATAGAAAAACTGGGAAGGTTAGCGGAAGTAAACGGCGAAAAAGAAATATACAATGATCTACTCATTAGGCTTGTAATTGATACTGCCGATGCTATTAAAGATTATAAAGCTGCGCCGCCGTGGCTAAAGGATTTGCTGCATAGTTATGCTGCCGGTATAAATTATTTCTTGTACAAGCACCCGAAAATAAAGCCACAGTTAATTACTCGTTTTGAGCCCTGGTATCCGTTGTTGTGGACAGATGGAAGTATAGGTTCCATAAGTACGGGAGGAATAAGTATAAGGGAAGTAAAAACCTTTTTCTCTGGTGAAGAAAATTCATCAGCTTTTCAAATGCCATACGAGTATGAAGCAAAACCAGTAGGGAGTAATGGCTTTGCTTTTGCACCAAAGATTACGGAATCAGGCAATGCAATCTTATACATCAATCCACATGTCACTTTTTATTTTAGGCCGGAAGTACATATTGTAAGCGAAGAAGGCCTCAATGCCTATGGCGCAGTCACCTGGGGGCAGCCGTTTATTTACCAGGGTTTTAATGAGCATTGTGGCTGGATGCACACAAGCTCGCAGGCAGACATTTCTGATGCTTATATAGAAAAATTAAGCAAGAAAAAAGATAGATGGTTCTATGAATATGAAGGAAAGCAGAAACCTGTAACAGTGAAAAATATTTCAATAAGTTACACGACTAATTCCGGAGTTGCTACCAAAACATTCAATGCATTATTTACACACCACGGTCCTATACTTGCAAAGCGCAATGGAGAATATCTGAGCTTGCGGCATAATAACAGGGATACCAAAGGATTTGTGCAAAGTTGGCTGCGCACCAAAGCAAATTCATTTGCAGAATTTAAAAAGACAATGGATATGTCTGCCAATCCCAGTAACAATACTGTGTATGCAGATGCGGAAGGAAATATTGCTTATTGGCATGGAAATTTTCTGCCAATACGCAATCCAAAATATGAATGGGAAAAACCTGTAGATGGCAGCATAGCCGCTACAGAATGGAAAGGCTACCACACCGTGGAAGAATCTGTTCACCTCTACAACCCGGAGAACGGCTGGCTACAAAATTGTAATTCTACGCCTTTTACTGTGGCAGGAAAATACAGTCCGCTCAAGAAAAACTATCCTACTTACCTGGCACCCGATGGAGAAAACTATCGCGGGATAAATGCGGTGAGAGTTCTGGATAAAGAAAAGTCTTATACAATAGATAAAGTTATTGCGGCAGGCTATGACACCTATTTGGCGGCATTTGAAAAATTAATTCCCGCGCTGGTAAAGGCACACAGAGATTCTGTTTCTTTTAGCAGCGACATAAGTGCAAAAGATGCAGGAGATGCAGTTGCAATTTTACAAAACTGGGATCTGCGTTGTTCAGAAAATTCTATTGCCACAACTCTTGCAATAGAGTGGGGAGAAAGGTTACAAGCTGGAATAATGGCTATAAGTCGTTCATCAGCCACTCCATTAGAAGACCAAGTAGAGCGGACAAATTATTTTGTAGAGCACGCTTCTCCCTCTGACCTCCTGCGACCTCTTTATGCAACTGTAATGCAGCTTAAAAAAACGCATGGCACCTGGCAAGTTCTCTGGGGAAATATTAATCGCTTTCAAAGGCTAAGCGGCGGCATTGAAAATAAATTTGACGATACAAAAGCGAGTATTCCTGTTCCTTTCGTTTCTTCTGCCTGGGGCATGTTGCCATCTTACACTAGCCGGTATTTTCCAGGTACCAATAAGCGATACGGGGTAAATGGTAACAGCTTTAGTGCTGCGGTAGAATTTGGGAAGAAAGTAAAAGCCAAGTCTTTGCTAGCAGGAGGAGAAAGTGGCGACCCAGCATCGCCCCACTTTTTTGATCAGGGTTGGTTGTATAGCGAAGGAAAATTTAAAGACGTTTTATTTTATAAGGAAGACGTACTTATGCATGCACAAAAGGAATATTACCCAGGAGGAGAGCAGTACTAATTAATAATTATTAATGGTCAACTGGCGGGGAGGATTGTTTTAAAGTATTCTTCAACCTGTATTCTATAGCACCACCAATGCCGCTACAACCTGCGATAATATTCCTATCACAAAGCCAAGATAAACTTGCGTAGTGTTGTGATCGCTTACCTGTAATCTCGCAGTGCCTACGAGTCCGGCAATGCATAAAGCAGTAGCGATAGGCCATGCCATTTTTATACCAGCTACATATACAAGTACTACGAAAACGCCTACCAGTCCACCTACGCCAATGGTATGCATGCTTACTTTAGAATAAATATTACACATAAGTCCTGCACTGCTAGCAAGCAGAATACCCAGTACAAAAGCAGCTGTTATAGGCGGATAGATTCCTGCTTTAGACAAAACATTGTAAGCAGAAAATGCAAAAATGCTATACGCTATGTACGGTATGATACGATCGCGTTGCGTGCGTAAAAAAATGGATTGTATAAAGCCAAGTGCTTTTAGTAATAGCGTAGTGAGCAGCGGAAAGAAAACCAGATTGAGACCCGCAAAGGCCATGGTGCGTAACTTGCTCTGTGCAGAAAAGCCAGCAAATAAAGTTGTATCTAAAAAAATAAAATAATAGAAAACATATAGCGGAATAAACACCGGATGAAAAATATAAGAGATTGCCTGAGAGAGTATATTAGCGGGCGTAGGGGCTAACCTTACTTTTTTCTCTGCTTCTTGTCGTTTTTTTCTGCTCATTTTTTATTATAAAACTTTCCTCAACCGGGCAACCGGCAGGTTTAATTGCTCCCGGTATTTGGCTACCGTTCTTCGTGCAATATTATATCCTTTTTCTTGCAGAAGCTTTGTAAGTTTTTCGTCGCTGTAAGGTCTTTTCTTATTCTCTGCATCTATAATATCTGTAAGGATCTTTTTTACTTCTCTGGTGCTTACTTCTTCGCCGCTGTCTGTCTGCAAGCTTTCACTAAAGAAAAATTTAAGCCGGTAGGTGCCAAATTCTGTTTGTACAAATTTGCTATTGGCTACACGGCTTACAGTAGATATATCGAGGTGCGTAACTTCTGCTATATCCTTAAGAATCATAGGACGCATATTTGTTTCGTCTCCGGTAAGGAAGAAGGCTTCCTGGTAATCCATTATTGCCCCCATTGTATTGAGAAGAGTATTTTGTCTTTGCTTTATGGCATCAATAAACCACTTGGCTGAATCAATTTTTTGCTTAATAAAAACAACGGCTTCTTTTTCCTTTTTATCCTTTTTATTGCCTTTGTCATAAGCCTTTAGCATATCTCTGTAGCCGTCGCTTATGCGAAGATCAGGAGCATTTTTACCATTGAGTGTAAGAGACAGTTTTCCATTAGTGTTTGTCATGAAAAAATCTGGCGTAATGTAATTTCCTCCTTTGCTGCCTCCGGTGCCGCTTCCGCCGGGCTTAGGGTTTAGTTTTACAATAACACTAATTACATCTCTAAGCTGGTCATCTGTAAGATCAAGCCCACGAAGAATTTTTTCGTAATGCTTCTTAGTAAATTCATCAAAATATTTATCCAATACCTTGATGGCATTCTGTACCATTACATCTTCCTCATCTTTTCTATGCAACTGTAAGAGAAGGCACTCCTGTAAGTTACGGGCAGCTATACCGGGAGGGTCAAACTCTTGTATTTGTTTTACAATTTCAAGAATTTCTTCTTCTGTTGCGATTACGTTTTGACGAAATGCCAGGTCATCTATAAGGGAAGAAATTTCTCGTCGTAAATAGCCATCATCATCAAGACTACCTACAATTTGCTCTGCAATAATGCTTTCCTTCTCATCCAGCGTAAGCATACCCAGCTGCTGCTGCATAAGTTCATTAAAACTCGATTCTACTTTTATGGGAATAACTTTACCATCATCTTTCTCGGGGTAATTTGTATCTCTAAGTTTGTAGTCTGCAATATCATCGTCGCCTTCCTGCACATATTCACTTATATCTATATTGTCATAGTCTTCCTCACTTCCATCAGCCTCAGGCTCTTCCTCTTCCTCTGCAATATCCTCTGCAAACTCATCTTTTTCCTCTTCCTCATCTACGCCTTCTTCCCCTTCTTCCAGAGCAGGATTTTGTTCCATCTCTTCTTTTATACGCTGTTCTAGAACAGCCGTAGGCACTTGCAGCAATTTCATCAATTGAATCTGCTGTGGAGATAATTTTTGTAGAAACTTTTGCTGTAAACTCTGATGTAAAGCCATATGCCTTTATCTTAATTGTTATTAGTTGTGGTACAAGTTGTTCAAAATGTAGCTTGTTTTACTTAACGATGTACCGTTAAGTACAAACCGACAGCAAGCCATTGCTATTGTATTTGCGTAAATTTACAAACTATACCATTCATCTATGTATAAAGCAGTTACTATTTTATTTTTTTGCATCATTTTTGTGGGCGATAGCGCATTTGCTCAGAAAAGTGACAAAGCCTTGACTAGTATTGTGTTAAATACATTTTCTTCGAGAGAAATTGAGCACTTTCGGGCTCAACAACCTATTATCAGTAATTTTAGAGGTGAGGCCATTAAAACTTTGCCCTACAAAATACGATTTAGAGATTCGCTCTCTGCAACGCTACTCCCTTTTCAGATCAATTTGGTATTGTCTTACCCCACTGACAATATTCCCGTAATTCCCGAAAAATTTTACACCAATACTCTTTCTTTTTTCTGCGAAAAGGAATGGAAGTTTGAAAAAATTACATCAATCCCCTTTAAATTTAGACTAGGTTCAGTACAGCAGGTAGATTGGATGGAAGGGAAGCCGAATGCGGTGAGATCAAATTATTAAAATTATTATTGTTTGTAAATTCTTCTCCCAATTTTTATTGGAATAAAAAACCGCAACCAAAATTAATTGATTGCGGTGGGTGTTTTTCATCCGATTGCCTATTTCCTTTTAGTTGTCCTTATTGTCTTTTTTCTTACCTAGAATGTATCCCCCTATAGCTCCTACGGCTCCTCCTATGGCAGCACCTTTTACATTTTTACCTATTACGGCTCCGGCTACTGCGCCACCTACACCGCCTATAATAGCTCCTTTTGCAGAGTTGCTCATTCCTTTTTTCTCTTCTGCCTCTACCTCTGGTTGGTCATTGCCACTAGGGGTATTTATTGCTACATCTCCTGTAGGTGCAGGGGGGAGATTGTTAGTAGTAGGTGCAGGAAGCGATGCTACCTCTGGAGTAGCCGCTGGTGTGGCTGCGGGACGAGGCTGTGCTGCTCTACGGGGAGCTGGTGCCTGTATATATCTATCTACATATACCACTTGAGGGCGAGGCGCTGCCTGCGGTGATGCTTCTGGTGCAGCTACATCTGTGCTACTATTGGCAGGCTGCATATTTACAGTATCTGTCATTACAATAGCTCTGCTGGTTTCAATATCTTTTTTGTCTGTGTTGCAAGCGGTAAGTGCTAGTGCAAATATGGCGGGGAGTATAATATTTCTCATGATTTAAATTTTTAGTGTTTTAATGAACGATTTGTTTTTGTTTTTTAAATTTCTTGTTCTGTATATAAGATGTGTATTGGGGTTATATGTTTAAAGCGGATAAGTGAGGGTTATGTTAAAGGAGGAAATTAATTTAAATATGAATTGAGTTGCAGATTTGAAGATGAAGGAATGCTCTAAGGGAATTTGTTGAAACTTGGTAATTCTCACATACACAGAAGAAGATTTTTCGCAACGGGCGCAAAGGAGGAAGGCAATTTCTAAATGATTTGCTTTGAATATTTGAAAATAGAGGAATGTGTAAATGATATTTATTGATGTCTTATAGCACTTACATACAGAAAAGAAATGTTTTTTCGCAAGCCCGATATATGTATCGGGAGCAAAGCAGCAAGGATGAAAAGGAATAGTTTGGAAAACAGGGTTTTAGTTTCACACACGAAGAAGCAAAAAGCTTACAAAGCCGTTCTGCATTCTTTTAATTAGCACACTAGCACACTAGCACAGTAACAAATCAACACATTAATTACTAACGAAGCAAATCTACCAATACTGCTGTCCAGCCTGTCTGATGTGATGCTCCAAGGCCTTTACTGGTATTTCCATTGTAGTATTCGTAAAATAACAAAAGGTCTTTGTTCTCTGGGCGCTGATAGAAGTAATTTGAGTCTGCCAGCGACGGGCGATTGTCTTTTTCATCTTTTTTAAACATTCCCAATAAGCGGTGGGTGAGGGCCTCCGCTATTTGCGAAAGATTCATTTTATTACCGCTTCCTGTAGGGTAATCTACCTGCAAATTATCGCCATAGAACTTTCCAAACTTCTTGATAGAGCTAATAATAAGATAATTTATGGGCATCCACACCGGCCCGCGCCAATTGCTATTGCCGCCAAACATCATGCTTGTGCTATTGCCGGGATCGTACTGCAAGGTATGTTCTTCTCCCTCTATGGTTATAGTATAGGGTTGGGCTTCGTGGCATTTACTAAGAGACCGTATACCGCCGGGAGCGAGGAATTCATTTTCATCCAAGAGATACCGAAGTAGGTGCAGCAAGCGATCTTCCCGCACCAGGCTTAGCAACATGTCGTCTCCCTCACTTTGCTGCGCATTGGGTAGAAATAAATAATTTTCTGTACGGTAGTCGTTAAACCATTTGGTTCTTCTGGCAAAGTCTGGCAGCTGATCTATACATTCCTTGCTCATAGTAGCCACATCAAAAATAGGCGCTATGCCTACAATAGATTTTACCCGAATAGGAATGCGTTCACCATCTGCCATAGTGAGGTTATCGTAAAAGTACTTGTCCTTTTCGTTCCAGATTCCCATAATATTAAGCGCCTCGGCTATGATAACAAAGTGCTCGTAAAACTTAGTAGCAGCATCCTGAAATGCGATGTCGTGCTGCGCTATTTCCAGCGCCATTTCCATAAGGTTGAGCGCATACATGCCTACCCAGCTGGTAGCATCTGCCTGCTCTAGCGATACTCCTTCCGGCACGTGATGGCTTCTATTAAATACACCAATATTATCAAGCCCAAGGAAGCCGCCTTCAAAAATGCTATTCCCGTTTTTGTCAGTTTCATTTACCCACCAGGTAAAGTTGAGCATGAGTTTCTGAAAAATTCTTTTTAGAAAAATAAGATCGCCTTTACCTTTCTGCTCCTTCTCTCTGAAATAAACCTGTAATGCTGCAAAGGCGTGAACAGGCGGATTAATGTCACTAAAATCCCACTCGTAAGCAGGTATCTGTCCCTGCGGACTCATAAACCACTCCCGCATGAGCAGGATAAGTTGATTTTTTGCATAGCTAGGATCTATTATTCCTATGCCGATGCACTGAAATGCTGTATCCCATGATGCATACCAGGGATATTCCCATTTATCTGGCATCAGCATCACATCCTGATTTTTAAGGTATTTCCAGGAGCTGTTTCTGCCGTTGATGCGCTGATCAGATAGGGGCGTTATGCCATCATCATGATGTAGCCAGCGCTGCACATCGTAGTGATAAAATTGCTTACTCCATAACAAACCAGAGAATGCTTTTCGCTGTATATTCTTTTCATCGGCTGTATATTTTTCATCAATAACCACATCATAAAACTCGTCTGCTTCATCTTTGCGTTGTTTGAAAATAGAATTCAGGTCTGTGCCAAAGGGTACCGCCTGCTCCTTACTACATAGCCGGAGATAAACGGCTTTACTATCTCCTCCCTGCAAGGTAATGGGATACACAACGCAGCTTTTAGTTCCTTCTTCAAGAGCTGCAAGCTCCCCATAGTTATTTTTATCAACTATAGCATCATGAAAAGCATCTTTAACGTGTTTATATCTGTTTGGCTTTCTGAATAGCCGCTCAGAATTTGTCTCATTTTCTGTAAATAAAATATCAACTACATCTTTGCTATAAAAATAATAGTCGCCAGTGCGCTCGTGTTTTATTTTGATACTATCCTTTCCATTTCTTTGCAATACAGGCCTTGTTTTTACGCCACCATACTGCCATCTATTATAAAACCACAATTGAGGTAGCAAGATCATTTCTGCCGCATCAATATGTCTATTGGTTACAGTTATTTTTATGTGGATGTCGTTCTCAGATTCTTTGGCATATTCTATTTCTACATCAAAATATTTGCCTTCATCAAATACACCGGTATCCAATATTTCATATTCTTCATCCTCCAGGCCAATGGCTCTGTTTTTTAATTTAAGATCATCGTAAGGAAATTCTTCCTGAGGGTACTTGTACAAGTACTTCATGTAAGAATGAGTAGGCACGTTGTCCACATGGTAATATAATTCCTTCACATCTTCTCCGTGGTTCCCTTCTCCATTGGCAAGGCCAAATAATCTTTCTTTCAGAATAGAATCTTTGCCATTCCACATGCTTATTCCAAAACAAATATTCTGACCGTAATCGCATAAGCCTGCAATGCCGTCTTCGCCCCATTTATATACTCTGCTTCTTGCGTGGTCGTGTGGAAAATATTCCCAGGCATTCCCATCGCTGCTGTAGTCTTCCCTTACAGTGCCCCATTGTCGCTCGCTTAGGTAAGGTCCCCAGAAAGGTAGAGGCACCTTTTTGTTATCATAGGATTGCAGGCGTTTCCCCTCAATTGTATTGCTTATGTTTTTTTTATTCATGTACATCTTAGGAATAACTCCGCAGCACAGTTGGTACTAAGGTTTAATTCCATTTTTTATAAAGATACGCTCATGGAATTTTAAAATTAAATACGGAGTCTTTTCAAAATTTAAACTCTGGAAATAGTTGAAGATATTACTGCCATTCTTTTTTCAATATCTTTATTCATTCACTAAAAAAATATTTTGTGTCCGTTACAATTTCTTCCAAATTGCCATCAGTAGGTACTACTATATTTACCAAAATAAATGGAATTTCTCAGCAATACAATGCTATAAATCTCGGGCAGGGCTTTCCGGATTTTCCTATGGATGAGCGCTTGGTTGCACTAACGAATAAAGCAATGAAGGACGGTCATAATCAATATGTGCATGGAAATGGATTGCCTGCACTGAGGGAAGTACTGGCGGATAAAATAAATCATTTGTACGGGAGTAAAGTAAGTTCAACTGACGAGATTACCGTAACGCCAGGAGCGACATATGCTTTGTATACGGCGATAACCACAATCATTCAACCAGGCGATGAGGTAATTATTTTTGAACCTGCTTATGATTCTTATGTACCTAATATAGAAATAAATGGAGGGGTGGTTGTCCCTATTTCATTGGAATTTCCCCACTATAATATAAACTGGGAAGAGGTAAAGCAAAAAGTAACGGCCCAGACCAGAGCAATCATGATAAACTCACCGCACAATCCTACTGGCGCTATACTTAGAGATGCAGATATGCAAGAACTAATTGCCATTACCCGCGATACCAATATTGTGGTTATAAGTGATGAGGTGTATGAGCACCTGGTATATGATGGGCGAAAACAAGTAAGTGTACTTTCTTATCCTGAACTGTACGAGCGTAGCTTTGTGTGTTTTTCTTTTGGAAAGACTTACAGTTGCACCGGCTGGAAACTTGGATACAGTGTAGCCCCGGCGGCACTTATGGCAGAATTTAGAAAAGTGCATCAGTATAATTGCTTCACTTGTTTTGCGCCCGCACAGTATGCTCTTGCAGAATTTATTCCCGAAAAATCTTATGAGAAACTTGCTGCAGACTTGCAGGAAAGAAAAGATTTTTTTGCAGGGGAAATGACTTCCTCCAGATTTAAAGCTTTACCGAGTTATGGCACTTATTTTCAGCTATATAGTTACGATACCATAAGCAGCGAAAATGAATATGATTTTGCTGTGCGGGTAATAAAAGAAGCAGGAGTGGCGGCTATACCTGTTTCCAGTTTTTATAAGACGAAGGAAGAGCATTCTGTCCTGCGTTTTTGTTTTAGCAAAGGCAAAGATTTACTGGGAGAAGCCGCGGGGCGGTTGAGGAAGTTGTAGAAGAAACCGCAAATTGTAAAATTTAAATTACATTGTATATTAAATAAAAATAGATGATATGATTATTACGACAACAGATAAAATACCCGGTAAAGAGATAACCCAAATTCTGGGAGTAGCAAGAGGAAGTACGGTAAGAGCAAGAAACATAGGTAGAGATATTTTTGCCGGACTTAAGAATATAGTAGGCGGGGAGATAAGTGAATACACAAAACTGCAGGCAGAAAGCCGGGAGCAAGCCATACAACGCATGGAAGAAGATGCTCGCTCGCTGGGTGCAGATGCTATTGTGAATGTGCGCCTCACTACCGCAATGATAATGCAGGGTACAGCTGAGATTCTTGCTTATGGCACGGCCGTAAAACTTTCTTAAATGACAAATAAATGGGCAATTATTATGATTGGTTTTCAAGTAATGATATGGGGAACTATTCTGGTGCTCTTAATTTATTTTATCTCGAAAAGATTAAAGGCAAAGAAGAATGAAACTTTTGAGAAGAGGGATAATTAATGATAAATGGAGACATGAGTTTACAATCTTACTTTGAAGAAGGAAACTGGCAGGAAGAATCTTCCTTACAATTGTGTGAAGCTACTTCTAAGCACCTCATACAGGTGCTCCGGAAGAAAGTGGGAGACCAGTTTATTCTTACTAATGGCAAGGGAGTAGAGGCAAAAGCCACTATTAAAGACGACCATAGAAAACACGCAGAGGTAACCTTGCACGATATAGTCTTTGTTCCTGCCCCTACATTTAAAAACACAATTGCCATTTCGCCGCTAAAAAACACTACTCGGTTTGAATGGTTTTTAGAAAAGAGCGTAGAGCTGGGAATAAACAGAATTGTACCGCTGGATTGTGATCATACCGAAAAATCAAAACTTAAAACAGATCGCCTGCAACAAATTATTACCAGTGCTATGTTGCAGTCGCAGCAGTATTGGTTGCCGGAACTGGCGCCTATCGTAGGCCTTGAGAAGTTTCTGAAATCTGCTACAGAACCTTATAAGCTTATTGCACACTGCGAAGAAGATGATGGAAAATTGCCCTTAAAAGGATTTGATTTTCCCATTCCTGGAGAAAAATTATTACTCATAGGACCCGAAGGAGATTTTTCTTCGCGGGAAATTCAAATGGCAAAAGCTGCAGGTTTTCTTCCTGTGAGCCTGGGCGATACAAGACTAAGAACAGAGACAGCGGGTGTGGTGGGTGCGGTTTTATTGCAGGGATAAAAATTATGATTTTACTTTATTCTCTAATCTTTACTGTAAGAGTAAGATATTTTGGTGTAATGGACAAAATAGTTGGTGTTTTGAAGTAGTTTTTTTCAAGTGGACAAAATAGTTGGTGTTTA
>JBBKWE010000235.1:0-3687 GCA_037968795.1 Ferruginibacter sp. | reverse complement strand
GTCTCCATCCTGGCGCAATAAACAGACCGGCTGGAGCGTCTCCAGGGCGTCATATTGTATATGAGTCTCTACTTAATGAAAATACCGACACTAGAAATAGCACCGTAGCTAGAGGTTATGCAGAATTTGCATTCTTAAAAAACTTTACGTTTTCAACAAATGTTGGTATTGATTTAAATAATGTCAGAAACCAAACTTTTCAAAATAAGATCGTAGGTGATGGTGTTACCAGCGGTGGTACTGCAGGTCTTACTACAAATGAATTCAGAACTATTTCTTTAAACCAATTATTGAATTATAAGCAAACTTTTGGCCTGCATGAAGTATCTGCACTGGTGGGACATGAGATACAAAAAGAAAATAATGCTACTTCAAGTGTTTTCAAAAGAGGACAAAATTTAGACGGAAATATACAGCTGGCAAATTTTGTAACTTTAGGTTCTATTAACGGACAATTAGATCTCTTAAGAAGAGAAGGATACTTTTCCAGACTAACTTATGGCTTCAACAGCAAATATTTCTTAGACCTTTCTTATCGCAGGGATGCTTCTTCAAGATGGTCTCCTGAAAGCCGTTGGGGAAATTTTGGATCAGCGGGTATATCCTGGAATATGATTAAAGAGTCCATGTTTAAGGACATTAGTTGGTTAGACGCTTTAAAGCTTAGAGCATCTTATGGTAGTGTAGGAAATGACGAAGTAGGTGGATTCTACCAATACCAATCTTTGTACGGTTTAGGCAATAATAATGCATTAGAGCCAGGAGCTTTAGCTGCATCATTGCGCAATGATAAAGTGACTTGGGAAACAAATAAAACAACTAACATTGGTTTAGAATTCGGAATGTTTAAAAATAGAATTACAGGAAGTGTAGAAGTTTTTGACAGACGTTCTTCTGGATTATTATTCCGTGTTCCTCAGGGGCTATCTTCTATTATCACTACCAAATTGGAGAACATCGGAACTATGTTTAATAGAGGTGTAGAATTACAATTAGGTTTTGATGTAGTAAAGTCTACAGATTTTACATGGAATCTAGAATTCAATATTACCTCGCTTAAGAATAAAATAACGAAGTTGCCAAATGGATTGCCAATTCCTAATGGTACTCAAAGGTTTGAAGAAGGTATGGATATTTATGCATTTTATCTGAGAAGATGGGCAGGTGTAGACCCTACTGATGGCTCTAGTGTATATTATGCTAATCCAGGTACAACAGGTAGCACAGTACGTGTTAATGGCAAAGGTGATACCCTTACAACAAATGCTTCTTTCGCACAATTCGGATTTAATGGTAGTGCTATACCTAAGCATTTTGGTTCTATAACTAGCTCATTCTCTTACAAGAGATTATCCCTTTCTGTATTATTAAATTATCAGGTAGGCGGTAAATTCTATGATGGGAACTACGCAGGTTTGATGTCGTTTAGATATGGGGCATCTCTACATGCAGATAACTTAAATGCATGGAAGCAACCAGGTGATATTACTAATGTCCCTCGTTTAGATAACCTTAATAACAATCAATTAAATGCTGCATCAGACAGATGGTTAATAGACGCCTCTTACATAAACGTAAGAAACGTAACGCTTAACTATAGAATACCTACTAAATTAACGAGTAAAATTGGACTTGATCAAGCAAGAGTATTTGTAAGTAGCGAAAACTTATACGTATTTTCTAAGAGAAAAGGTATGAATCCTGCTGAAAGCTTTAACGGAACTAATGGTCCGGTTTATACTCCAAATCGTTTGTTTAATGCAGGATTTAATCTTTCTTTCTAAAAACATTATTTGAATTTAAAATAAACAGTATGAAAAAATTATTTATAGCCTTTGCCTTTATTGGTTTATTGGCAGGATGCAAAAAAGACTACTTTGATGTTGGTCCTACAGGAGATACGGATGAGGCAGCGATCTTTGCCACCACAGGAAATGCGTCAAATGTAATTAATGGTGTTTACCGTTATTTATATAGTAGATATAGTCAACAGAACCAACCTGGACAAGGAGGTATTATGCTCATGTTCGACTTTATGGGAGAAGATCTGCACCAAGCAAATTCTACGTGGTATTCGCCAGGAAATGGTACAGGTGGTTGGGTTAATCATAGAAGTGATAACTACGGTTATGTTGAATATCCTTTCCGGTTATATTATCGCAGCATCGGAAATGTGAACGCATTAATAGAAAATATAGATGCAGCAGTGGGTACAGATGCTGATAAGAACAGATTAAAAGGAGAGGCACTCACTATGAGAGCATGGGCTTACTTTAATTTGGTTCAGATTTACGCAAAGCGTTATGATAAAAGTACAGTTCCAAATAGTCAGCTTGGTGTTTCATTATCGCTTTCAGCTGCTGCCACTCAATTACCTAGATCTACAGTTGAAGAGGTTTACACGCAGATAAAGAAAGATCTTGGAGATGCTATAACGGCTTTTGCAACAGCTTCTGCACCTTCTTCTAACCCAAAGTCACATTTGAATCTTAAATCTGCTTATGCTATTAGAGCTAGAGTACACTTGGCTATGCAAGATTATGTGAATGCTGCTGCTGATGCAAACCAAGTGATCAGTTTAGGCGGTCACTCACTTATGTCAAATGCACAATATCAAGCTGGTTTTAATGACTTATCTAATCCCGAATGGATTTGGGGTGCTTTTGTACAAGATGATCAAGGAGATACTTTTGGATCTTACTTTGCACAAATTGCCAGAGATGCTAATACCAGTTATATGCGTGGTACACCAAAGCGTATTAACTCAGCATTATATGCTATGATAACAGCTACTGATGTGAGAAAGAAAATGTGGGAGCCTACTCCTACTGCTGCTAATTTTCCATTACCTACAGCTTCTTTCGCTCGTACTCCTTTTATGAGTAGAAAATTTGCTATCAGAACTTTACCTACGATCGGAGATGTACCTTACATTCGCCTTGCAGAAATGTATTTGATTATTGCTGAGGCAAATGCTAAGATTCCAGGTAATGAAGTTGCTGCTCGTCAGGCACTGTTTACCCTTGCGGTAAATAGAGATCCGAGTTATGTATTGAGTACTAATACTGGAGCTGCATTAATTAATGAAATTCTAGTGCAGCGCAGAGTGGAATTATGGGCAGAAGGTTTCCGTTGGTTTGATTTGAAGAGACAAGATTTGCCGCTAGATAGAACTGTAGTTCCTAACTATGTTTCTTCTACTGGTGGTGGTACCTTATCTATACCAGCAGGAAGTCCTTTGTGGCAGTTTGTTATTCCTCTGTCAGAAATACAAGCAAATCCGCAATCAGTACAGAATCCTTAATTTTTGGGTTTAATTGAATTGTAAAAACATACAGCCACTCCGGAATAAAATCTGGAGTGGCTTTTTTCTGCTTAGTTACCTCGGTAAAAAAGTATGACAAATGCTGTCTCAAATACAAAAGTAAACCAAAACACTGTGGTGAAAACTCAATAGCTTTCAGGAAGATAGTATTACATTACCGGCAATTCTGTTTGTAACGCTTATGTATATATTCAATGTAAAATAATGGAAGTAGAGGTATACACTATTGAATTTTTTTGCTGGTTCCGTAAAATTTTCTCTTAACTTATCTCGTATTTTTTCCAAAATTTTCCTTCAAATACCCTATTATTGCCCTGCAAACTATATTTGCACACTATTAATATATTTAGTAGCTTGTAATC
>JBBKWE010000234.1:0-8221 GCA_037968795.1 Ferruginibacter sp. | reverse complement strand
ACAAGGATAATTTTGGCCGAGCTTGCACTCATAGACGTAGTTCCTGTTACATCTGGTGTGGGTAGGTTATACAAGCCACCAGAACCCGCCGCCATTTGGATGAGGAAATACCCATTGGCAGGTATAGAGCCACTTAGTGCTGTCACATTCCAGCTGGTACCTGTGCTGCTTGCATATTGTACACTCCATCCTGCCAGACTTATTGCAGTGCTACCATTATTGTATAATTCCACAAAGTCATTTTTGTAGTCGGCACCTGAGTTTCCTCCCCCGCCATATACTTCATTAATAACAACTTGCGCCTGGCTTGAAAGCGTAAAAAGTACAAAAACTAAAAAGTAAATTTTTTTCATATAATATGCAATTGCTCTTCTTAAAAGAAGGTTTTTTAATGATGTAAATGGGGGGCTGGGTACTCGCCACTATTTAATAAGCGGCAGGCAAAGTTATGATGCTACACTATAGAAAAGTGCGATGAGGGAAATTAAATTTTACGAGAGAGCCGCAGGGTTCGTACCAGGTTAGTTCTCAATTGCCTGCGTATAATAGCACTCTGTGGTTTAAGATTCCGGTGAGGGCGAATAAACGGATTCCAGCCAGTCTGCCACTTTTTCCGCATTCTTACCTGTGGTACTGCTTTTGCAAAGCAAATTAAAAAATAATCAAAATACATATGCAACAAGGAAACATAAGAGTACAAACTGAGAACATCTTTCCTATAATTAAGAAGTTTCTCTATAGTGAGCATGACATTTTTATCAGAGAACTTGTCAGTAATGCAGTAGATGCCACCCAAAAAATAAAAACCTTAAGCAGCATTGGAGAAGCTAAGGGAGAACTAGGCGAGCTAAGAATTGACGTTTTGCTTGATGCCGAAAAGAAAACGATCACCATAAGTGACCGCGGCGTGGGTATGACTGAGCAGGAAGTAGATAAATATCTTAACCAGGTGGCTTTTAGTGGAGCAGAAGAATTCCTGGAGAAGTATAAAGGACAAAATGAAGGGAATATCATTGGTCATTTCGGACTCGGTTTTTATTCTTCCTTTATGGTGAGTGAGCGGGTAGAGGTACGCACTAAGAGTTTCCAGGAAAATGCACAGGCAGTAAAGTGGGAGTGCGATGGAAGTCCGGCATTTACTTTGGAAGAAATAGAAAAAGAACACCGGGGCACGGATATTATCCTGCATATAAATGAAGAAAGTTCAGAGTTCCTTGATGCCTATAAAATCAAAGCCACACTAGAAAAGTTTTGTAAGTTCCTGCCGGTTCCTATTTTCTTCAAAGATGTAAATGCGAAAGAAGAAGAATCAGAAGTTGAAGATATAGAAGAGGCGGAAGTAATAGAGGGAGAAAACAAAGATGAAGCCACTGCAGAAGCAGACAAAAAGCCAGCGGAGAAAAAAGAGAAACCGGCAGAAAAGCCTCTCAACAATACGCACCCCGCCTGGACCAAAAAGCCAAGTGATCTTACTAAAGAGGATTATGAGAATTTTTACCGTGAACTATATCCTTATAGCGAAACGCCCCTTTTTTGGATACACCTCAATGTAGATTATCCATTTAATCTAACCGGTATTTTATACTTCCCAAAGATTAAACAAAGTTTTGAGATTCAAAAGGACAAAATACAGTTATACAGTAACCAGGTTTTTGTAACTGATGAGGTAAAAGACATTGTGCCAGAGTTTTTGATGCTTATGCATGGCGTAATAGACAGTCCTGATATTCCGTTAAATGTAAGCCGTAGTTATCTACAGGGTGATCCTAATGTGAAGAAGATAAATAGCCATATCACGAAGAAGGTAGCCGATAAGTTGGAAGAGATCTTTAAAGACGATAGAAAAGCTTTTGAAGAGAAGTGGGAAAGCCTTGGTCTGTTTGTGAAATACGGTATGATGACAGATGATAAATTTCTGGACAAAGCAAGCAAGTTCTTTGTGATGGAAGACACTGCAGGCAAATTTACAACCCTGGAAGAGTATAAAACTGCGACAGAAGCCACCCAGAAAAATAAGGATGGTAAGCATGTAGTCATATATACTACCGATCCTACAAAGCAGGATACTTATGTGCAAATGGCGATTGATAAGGGATATACCGTAGTAAAGATGGAGACTATGGTAGACTCTGCTTTCATTTCCAACATAGAAATGAAGTGGAATGACGTTGTATTTACAAGGGTAGATGCTGACATAGCCGATAATCTTGTAGATAAGGCAGAAGGAGCTGATAGCGTTTTAAGTAAGGAAGAAGTAGAGAAACTGGAAAAGCTTTTTGAACAGAAAAAAGATGATGTAAGTGTAAAAATAGAAGTGAAAGGCTTGAGCCCGGAAGCTGCACCTGTAACTGCTACCCGACCAGAGCAAATGCGCCGGATGAAAGAAATGGCGAGCATGGGTGGCGGCATGGCTCAGTTCTATGCGCAAATGCCAGACGAGGTATTAGTAACCGTAAATGGTAACCACCCAATCTATAAATCTATCCTCGCAGAAAAAGACGAAGCCAAGCAAGAAAAGCAAGTACAAAACCTAGCTGACCTTGCGCTACTTTCTCAGGGGCTACTTGCCGGTAAAGGTCTCACTAGTTTTATAAGCAGAAGTGTAGAGTTGATGGAGAGTAAATAGATTTTAGTTCTATAATTTGTAAATAACCCGAAAGTGCTGTAATAAGAGCTTTCGGGTTTTTTTGTGCGATGGCGTATTCTTTAATCAGCATTGCTGTGAGGAGGTATCGCAGAGGGCGCAAAGATGTTTGCAAACTTTGCATAGGGTAAATGGAACGCTGAGGAGTGGTCCAACAAGCATTACTGTACTTTCCTATATCAATCCTTTATTATAAGCGAGTTTCAATGCCTGCGCTCTACTATTCACATGAAGTTTCTGATAGACATTTATCACATGTTTTTTTGCCGTATGCGGACTAATAAATAAAGCTCCTCCTATTTCTTTGTAAGATAAACCTTCTACCAAAAGTTTTAATATCTCAGTCTCTTTTTCAGTGAGATCAAACATAATTTTAGTTTCCAAATTCTGCCTTGGTGCCATAGTAAGGTCATTATTTTGTATCAGCTGCAAGATTTTATGGGCAATGCCCGGGGAAATTGGAACACCACCGTTTTCGTGCATTTGCCACAGCATGTCAGAAACATTTTCTCCGCTTTCTTCTTTGAGCAAATAGCCATAAGCTCCTGCTTTTATCGCTTTAAATATTTTGTCCTCATCATCAAAAATAGTTAGTACTACAAATTTTATTTCAGGATACAATCCCGTTGCTATTGCAATAGTATCTACTCCATCCAGAACAGGCATTTCTAAATCGACTAAAACAATTTCCGGCAAATCTTCTACGGCAAGTATTTTCATTTTATCTAAAAGATCTTCTCCATGTTCCGCAGACAGACTAATTTGAAAACGACCATCACGTGACAATTTATTTTTCATAATATTCCTGTTCACTGTCAGGTCATCTACTATGGCTACTTTTATGGGCATGATGATAAATTTTTAAATGAAAATTTTTATTTCTGTTCCCTGTGAGGCTATGCTTTTTATGGAAAGTTTAAATCCAGCTTCGGCAGCCCTATGTTCCATGTTCTTGAGCCCATAGCCGA
Source organism: Ferruginibacter sp. (assembly GCA_037968795.1). Taxonomy (GTDB): domain Bacteria; phylum Bacteroidota; class Bacteroidia; order Chitinophagales; family Chitinophagaceae; genus Ferruginibacter. Next base: position 4,609 of record JBBKWE010000234.1, on the reverse strand, counting down.
GGTCCTCTGTTTTTATATGATCATAATCAAAACCTTCACCATCATCTGTTATTTGTATTTCCCATACTTCGTTCTCCTCCTTGCTCTCTACAGTTATATTTTCTGCTGCCGAGTGTTTTATAGCATTTGTTACAGATTCCTGCACCATGCGTACTATATGTAAAGCATTTCTATAGTGCAATAACGTAGTAGCTGGTGCCAGACCTTTTGATCTAAAATTTATTTGCGGATAATACCTGGTAATGGCATGTAAAAATGTTTTAATTCTGAGATAACACTCTTCTGCTGTAAAGTTGTCTTGTTTTAACGCCCATATATTTTCCCGCAGGGAAACAATGATATCTTTAGTAGCAAATTCAAGATCAGAAACATGATCATGTACCTGCTCCGGATCTTTTTCGTCTTTAAGCATTTCCGTTTTATACAATACTACGTTAGCATACGCCCCTATAGAATCATGAAGGTCTTTACTTATTTTTTCACGTTCGTTCTGTAGTTCTGCCTGGTGTGCCATCGCTGACAGCTTCTTCTTATACTTGACAGCTTGTGATCTGCTCACAATATAATAAATGAGTACTATGGCTAATGCAAAGAGGATAAGCCTAAACCACCATGTACTGTAGTAGGGCGGTTTAATAATGATTTCAATAGATTTCATTGCTTTTGCATCTGGCGTAAAGATATTAGAAGCATAAACTTTAAAAACATACCTGCCCGGAGCCAGGAAATATCGTACAGCCTGTAAGTCATCATTTTGCAACCAGTCTTTGTCTACTCCTTCCATTTTGTACTGGTATACCAGTTGTGCAGGGTTTCCTACCAACTGCGCTATAAATTCAAAAGCCAAAGAATTTTGGGTATGATCCAGCTCTAGTTTTTTTAACTGCCAAGTGGCCAGGCTGTCTGTTGCAAATGGTTTATTATTGATTTTAATACTTGTAAATATTATATCAGTTTTCTGAGTTTTTGCCACAATATTTTGAGGGTAAAAACTACTCACTCCATTTACCCCGCCAAAGAATAATTCCCCATCTTCTGCAATAGCAACCGCACTGGTATTAAATTCGTTTTCCTGCAAGCCGTCTTCTTTAGTGATTCTTAATATTTGCAATGAAGGCGTGAGCTTAAACAAGCCCCTGTTAGTGCTGCACCAGAGATCGCCATTCTCCTGAATATTCATAGCATAAATACATTCATCTGGTAAGCCATCTTTTTTTGTAAAGTGAAAAATTATTTTGCCCAGGCTGTCTACTTTAAATACGCCTTTATTGCCACCAACATAAATATAGTTTTTGTCTGCCGTCATACAACGTACGGCACCAGTTTGTGGCAGAGGCGTTCTTTTACTGATGTGTTTATAATCGGCACTATAGAATAGTAAACTGTCATTACTAAAAGTCACAAATTTATTTTTATACAGAGTGCCGTTATAGCCATCAAGAACTTCTACTTCTTTTTGAAGAATACTTTTCTTGTTCGGTGCTACAAAGTAAACCCGGCTCTCACTTTGTACGACGCATTCACCTGCTGTATTTCTCAGTATATTGCCATAATACCCTACATCTAGTATAGGTTTGTTATCATTTCGTACTACGGGTATTTCTACAATTTTATTGAGGTCGCGGGATAATTTCCAGCCATTTTTTTTACCAAAGCAAAACAATATATATCCGCCATCGCCGGCTTTTACAATGTTGATAGGCGTAAAAGCATTTATTTGGCCGGGTAAGAATTTTATATGTTTAATGATGCGCTGCATAGTATCATAGATGAGCAAGCCATTACCGTATGTTCCGGCAAGAACACGGCCATTTGCCTTATCTGCACAAATGCTTATTATAAAGTCATTTCCTTTGTTTTGCTTTCCATAATATTTGAGTCCGTAACTATTGGGCGTTATTATTTTGAAGCCATCATTGCTTGTAAGCACATAAATATTACCTAACCTGTCTTGCGTAAGCGTGGAAATATAAGATTGACCGGTTATAGGTTGGTTTTGAATATTTACTATTTCTTCATTATTAGCAAATGAACCAGGATTGTTTCTGTATAAATGGTCATAGAGAGAAAAATATTGGTAATTTCCAATTGATGTAAGAGAGCTTTTAAAGCCGGTAGAATTATTCCTTTTTACCTTAAGTATATCTGTTGTTTTTCTACTAATAAAATTATATTTTTTAAGATGGGCATAGCCATTTTCGGCTGGGTCAAATACGTAGAAGTAGACATCTTTGTCAGAAGTGAGGTGTAGAAAGTAGTAACCGAGATTTTCTATTTTCGGCATGCTAGCCGCGATCTCATTCGTTTTAAGATTAAACAATACTATTCTTTCATCTCTTATTGTGGCTATTTGACCGCCTGCTATTGTATTACTGAATGTATGTATGAAACCACTTTCGTGCATGAAGCCAAAATGTTGTGGGCTTTCTTCTATTCTTTCATAATTTTTTACTTCAAAAGACAAGACGGTTTTATTACTGCTGTAAGCGTAAATCTTGTCGTTATATTCTCCGAGAAAAATAGGCGCAAATTTTTGCTTCATGAAATATTTTTTTATTAGACTAAAGCGATCAGAAGCCGCCTCATACTTACTTATCCCGTAAGAATGACTTATGTACAGGGTGCCATCAGCAGCTGAAAAAAAATTTACATTCTTATCATCTGGTAGACCATCCTGTACTTCTACACTTGAAAATCGGGCACCGTCAAATTTTTGAATGCCATTGAAAAAACTTAACCAGGTAAAATTATATTTATCAAAGGCAATGGAATGTATCTGACTTTGTAGTAAACCTTCATTTACATTAAAAGAAATAGTATTTACCCGCTCGGTATGCTGGGCATAAGTTTCTGATAGCAGAAATAAAAAAAAAAGTATAGTGCAGACCTTTTTCACAAATAGATCTCATTTTCGGTGCCTTACAAAATAATGCATTAAATATTATAAAAATTATATCCGTTTGGAGTAGAGATGATGAGCTTGATTAATGTTTACTTTGAAAGTGCATAGGTCTGATTTGTAAACTTTTATCACTGCAGGAAGAAAAAGTGACCGATTAAGATCCAGGATATGCAGCAACTGATACCTATTTAGAATTTTATTACCCGGAATAATAGCGCACTTATGAATCGTATCTACCTATTTATCTCTTTTATTTTTCTTTTTCAATTTGCGCAGGCGCAGGATGTAGAGCCTAATAATAGTTTTGCGACGGCAAATGGATTATCCGCAAGCATTTCCAACCAGAACTTTAGTGGTAATCTAAGCACTACTGATACAGTTGATTTTTTCGTAGCCAATCGTACTTCTGCACCCCCGGGTTTACTAGTATATGTATCAGCTTATAACAGTGGAGCAGTTAGTTCTTTTTTTACTGTAAGTGTTTTTGACGCAAGGCAGGGAGGAGGATTGCTAAAGACATTAATTTTATCTGGAAATAAAATTGCTCCCAATCAATTTTATAATGATAATATTTTTGTTTGTGACTTTGCTCCAGACTCTGTTTATATTAAAATACAGGGCAATAGTGATTTTTCTTACTCTTGCAATCTTTATAATACACTAACTGCAGTTGTTCTGCGAGATTCTGCAATAGATAATACCCGGGCCAATGCAAATCCAATTCCGAACCTGAACAATTCTTTCTCGGGAACACTTGGTTCAAACTTTAGAGGCAATAAAGACACTATCGATTTCTGTAAAGGAATAGTAATAGCGGGCAATCTCAATCTAAGAAAATTACGAATTGAAACCCAAAATATTGATTATTGTAATGATACCACGGCTACCAGCTATATGCTGTACAGGAATAACGAGTTAACGCCATTTGCTACAGGCACAATGACAAATAACAACCTGCTTGGGGCTACGACTAAACTGATTGTACCGCTTTCCTCATTTCAGGGAGGGGATTCAGTTTTTATCCGAATTTCTTCATCCAATCTAATTTTATACAAGTTAGCCATGTTTGGCAATTCAATATACGACGATGATGAACCAAATGATTATTATCCTGATGCTATTGTAACCCAAAGGGATTCCATCTATTATGGAACCGTAGGCCAGGAAATTGATAACAGTTTTGACTTTGCGGATTATTATCAATTTGTGATGCCTTATGCCGGCACGGCAACTTTCAACATACAGGCAAAAAATGATTCCTGTAATGTGTCATCATTTCTTAATTTAAAAGTGTTTGATATAAGCGGCAGCGAATTGTATTATTCTACTTCAAATATGACCTGGGATGAAACTGCGCCTTGTGATAGCGTCATTACCAGGCAAATAAAAATCCGGGGCTTAGAAAAAGACACCTTTTACATATCTATTAATGAAGAAGAAGTACTTATAAGCGGAAGAACCGGCGGCCTAGGTAGCCGACCCTATCCTGTGAAATATTCCTTTTCCTATAATTATGCAGATAGTACTGGCACAGACATTGAACCCAATGATGATTATGATTATCAAAGCCCTTCTTACTCCTTTTATCTTCAAAAAATACAGCCAGGACAAACATTTAAGGGGCATGTACGTTTTCGGGGTAATACTTACACGGATACTTTAGGGTGGGATTCTTATAGAGATGGCTGGGATAATTATTTAATAGAA
>JBBKWE010000233.1:0-3162 GCA_037968795.1 Ferruginibacter sp. | reverse complement strand
GTAATATACAAACTTTATGATAAGGCAGGGCAGAAATAATAAAGAGCGCGATGATATGCGCTCTTTATTGGTAACATTAATCATAGAATGAAACACTACGATTACATTCTCTTTTATTATTTCTTCTTAGCTGCTGCCTTCTTCTTTGGTGCTGCTTCTTCTTTTTCCTTAGCAGGTGCTGTTGTAGTAGCTTGCTTGGCAGGTCTTGATTTACCAAAAGAACCTGCTGCTATCTTTCCTCTCTTTGTTTTAATATCTCCGCGTCCCATAATTTTATTTTTATTTTATTTATAAATGTAAGAAAAAAGCAAGATACCTCCCGGCACTTGCTTTTTAATTTTTTTCTGGCAATCAGCAATTAAATTTTAGAAGAAAGATCCTTACCAGCTTTAAACTTGGCTACCTTCTTAGCTTTAATTTTAATTGTTTCACCAGTTTGTGGATTGCGGCCATTACGTGCAGCTCTCTTAGTTACAGAAAAAGTTCCGAATCCTACCAGCGTAAGCTTGTCTCCTTTCTTTAGGGTTTTTGTAACTGCGCTCACAAATGAATCGATTGTTGCGTTTGCCTGTACCTTAGTGATACCAGCATCTTCTGATATCTTACTGATTAATTCTGCTTTGTTCATGATTTATTTTTAATGTTTTTTGTAGAGTAGCAAATATATAAGAAAATGGAAATAATAAACTGTCCAAAAGAAATAATCGAAAAAAATATGAAGCCAAAATGCAGGCTAATAGGGCATTCATAGCATAATAAGACAAATCTTAGAAAACTCGTAGTCGGCATGTTTGTATCTAAATCCTTTGCCAGCAAGGATTTTAGCGACATTAAGGGCTATAATTCGCTGTCACAAAGGATTCTAACGCATCCACTTTGGAAATAATAAACAAGCTTACTTATTATACACATTTAGTGCACAATGCCCATAAGACTCCTAAAAGCAATCATTTTGTCTCCCCATCGTTCCACCGTTTTGCGGCGAAGCACTTCTGAATAGTCCTGCAAATAACGATCATAAGCCTCCCGGCTTGCAGCTTTATATTGAATAGCATAAGTGGGTCCTTCGCTATCATCTACCTCCAGCAATCTCAGGATTTTACTTTCTGTAAAGCAACCACTATTCATTACTTCCGGCATGTGTATTTCTTGCAGCCATAGCAACCAATCTTCTGCTATTGAAGTATGTACTTTGGTGGTGACATTGTAAATGATCATGTTATAATTTTTATATGCCGCTAGTATTGAACAATAAATTTATAAAAAAAACTACTCCCTTATTTCTACGATTATGGGACAGTGGTCGCTAAATTTTATCTCCGGATAAATGGCCGCAGAAATCAAATTCTTTTCCAGGGCCTTACTCACACTTATATAATCTATCCTCCAGCCCTTATTTTCTAATCTTACACTAGGAAATCTTTGAGTCCACCATGTATAATTGTGTGGCTCTTTATTGAAAAAACGAAAACTGTCTATCCAGCCATTATCAAACCACCTGGTCATCCATTCCCTTTCTTTAGGCAGGAAACCTGAAGTTTTATGATTTGTCTTAGGACTGTGAAGATCTATTTCTTCGTGCGCAATATTATAGTCGCCACACACTATTACTTTGGGGTTTTTCTTTCTCAGTGCCTGCGTGTATTCATAAAACTCATCCAGCCATATGTATTTATAGTCCTGGCGTACACTGCCTGTAGTACCAGAAGGAAAATAGGCATTTACCAGTTTTATTTTTCCGAATTGCACTTCTATTACTCTGCCTTCAAAATCACTCAGCTCATGACCTGTACCACAGGTAACTTTATCAGGTTTTATTTTAGAAAAAACTGCTACGCCACTATAACCTTTCTTTTGTGCGCTAAACCAGTGGTGACAATATCCCAGATCTTCGAGCAACTTTACCTCTACCACATCTTCTGTAGCTTTTGTTTCTTGCAGACAAATTACATCCGCAGGATTGGTTTTAAGCCAGTCTACAAAACCTTTTCTGAATGCAGCTCTTATACCATTTACATTGAATGAAATTATCCGCATAATCTAAATTAAATTTTCTCTTGATTGATTCCTGCACAATCAAAAGTGTGGTGCAGTTGTTGCTAAAAGTAAGCAGAACATTTCTTCCTGTACTGTGTTTTTTATGAAAGTATAAAAGTGGCGTTAATAAGTTTTACAAATAAGGGAATTTACTGTAATCAAGGCAAGTTTTATATAGATCCGTGGTTGCCGGTAGATTATGCCATCATCACTCATGGCCATGCAGATCATGCCCGCTGGGGAAGTAAGCGATACCTCTGCCAGACTTATACGAAACCTATTTTGAAAATCCGACTTGGTGCAGATACAGATGTGAGCACGCTAGAGTATGGCGAAAAAGCTCTTGTAAATGGAGTGACGGTAAGCCTGCATCCGGCGGGCCACATTATTGGTTCAGCACAGGTAAGGTTGGAATATAAAGGAGAAGTTGCCGTCATTTCAGGCGATTACAAAACGACAGATGATGGGATAAGCACCGCTTTTGAGCCGGTAAAATGCCACACATTCGTAACCGAAAGTACTTTCGGCCTTCCTATTTATCGCTGGAAAAGCGAAGAAGAAATATTTGCAGAAATTACTGACTGGGTCAAAGGTAATCAGGCGCAGGAAAAGACCAGTGTTTTTATGGCGTACAGCCTGGGCAAAGCGCAACGGGTAATGAAAGGACTGGCTGGTGTTGCGCCTATGTTTGTGCATAGTGCTGTGCAAAATCTTAATGACGCTATAAAAACGACGGGCATAGAGTTGCCTGAAACAACTTTACTAAACTTTGAGACGGATAAAAAACTTGTGGCAGGAAATATTGCCATTGCACCACCAGCTTTATTAGGAACCAATTGGCTTAAGAAAATTCCCAATGCCGCAGTCGCCATTTGTAGTGGCTGGATGCAGGTGAGAGGGAGCAGAAGGTGGCAGGCTGCCGATGCGGGCTTCCCGGTGAGCGACCACGCAGACTGGGACGGATTGCTCAGTGCTGTAAAAGCTACGGAGGCAGAAAAAGTTTATGTGACCCATGGCAGTAGTGCGGCTTTTAGTAAGTACTTAAGAGAAATAGGAATAGACAGCGAGGAAATAAAAACAGAGTTTGGTAAGGAAGAAGATGATAAGGTTGAAGATTTGTGAATA